>SICR01000015.1 GCA_009691335.1 Candidatus Zambryskiibacteriota bacterium | reverse complement strand
CGAGAATCATTTTGATTTTGGCTTTGGACTTAGTATTATAGGTGTGGCCAAAAAGATATGAATTTAAAAAATTTACTTATAAAACACTGGGTGGCTCTGATTCTGGCGGTTAGCACCTCAATTCTCGTAGCTTTTCCGCAAATTTATTTCAGGATCGAACATAGAAATGACGGTATTTATCAGGGTATAGAGCTTTTACCAGACTCTCCGTGGTCCGCGCGAGTCCGTGAGATCCAGGACGGACACGGTTTCGGCAGCGTGCCTTACAAAGATGGCAAGGATGACCCATATCTTCATGTGCCGCTTGGTTCAATGGTAGTGGCTTATATGGGAAGTATGTTTGCTTTAGATATTAACAATACGCTCTTATTGTCGAGAATTGTTTTGCCTTTTCTCGCTTTTGTTTTAATTTACGCCTTTGTCTTTTTGTTTTCTCGGGATAGATTCGCCGCTCTCTCTAGCGCTTCGGCCATATTACTTGCTGATTCCATCATGGATTATTCTAGGCTACCAAGAGTTCTTGCCGATGCTCTCGGTGGCATAAGTCCCTCAAGTTTCCTAGATCTTGCAAGGCCAGTTTACGGAGTCATGATATTTGTGCCCTTTTTTGGATTTATGGCGGCCTTCTGGAAATTTTTTCGGGAAAGAAAGTGGATTTGGGGAGCAGCGAGCGCTGTTTTATTGGGACTGAATTTTTATAACTATTTTTATACCTGGACATACCTATACGCGTTCGGCTCCCTGTTAATTCTAATATTTCTCATACGGAAGAATTGGAGCGAGGCGATGAGAATCACTCAGGTCTTTATCGGGGCGCTTGTTGTCGGCATCCCTTACGCGTTTAACCTCTACCGTGCGATGAACCATCCTTTATATGAAGAGTTAGGCGCCAGGCATGGAATAGTTTCTAACCACAGCTTTCTCTTTGTAGGCTATATTGCACTCGCTTCATTGATTATTTTTTTCCTATGGTTTCCAAGAGAAGATAGGGAAAGATATTTTTTCAGCTTAGCTCTTCTTCTTACGCCATTTATAGTTATGAACCAGCAGATTGTTACTGGCATGACGCTTCAGACAGGACATTATCACTGGTATTTCCACAAACCGATCGTGGTCATTTTTCTTACTGTTGTGGTTTTCAATTTATTGAGTAAGAGAAATTGGCTGGCGTTGAAAAGAATATGGGCAATTCTAATTATTTCAATAAGTTTTTCTACTGGAATCTTTGTTCAGGCCGCTTCTTATATGAATGATAACGAGGGCCGCGATGGTGGATTCGTGGCGGTAGAAAGGCAAAAGTATGGACCGGTGATGAAGTGGCTCAACGAGAATGCTTCTAGAGAAGCGGTGGTACTGGCAAACAATGAGGCTTCCCATGTCACGATAATTTACACTTCTCTGAACGCTTTTCATCATCGTTCAGCTCAACTATTTTTAGCTGCCACGGAAGAGCGCTTGCTTGATGCCATGTTTGCATTCTATCGTTTGCGCGGAGTTAGAGAAGAAGCGCCAGAAGTTTTCGAGCAGGAGATCAAATATATTTCATCCAATGTCTACGGGATTTACTACAGGGAAGCTACGGGGTCATACAGCGGAATTCCAGATGAAAAGTTTGAAAAGATAGTGAGAAGTTATATAAATGGCCTTAAAGTTTCTGATTCAAAATGGCTTCAGGATATGTTTAAAAAATATGAGGTTGAGTATATTATCTGGGATAAGGTGAAAGATCCTGCCTGGAAGCTGGACAGGTTTGAGTATCTCCAAAAAGTTTTTGGGTCAGGCACGATGGCGATTTATAAATTTAATCCATGAGAGTTCTCTTTCTGTCAGACGATTTCCCGCCAGAGAGCTTCGGAGGAGCAGGAATATCTACATATGAGCTAGCCAAAGGATTTCAAAAGGCGGGACATGAGGTCTTTGTAATTACCACTGTGAGAAATGAAGCAGATGCTGGGGAGAGCGTTTACGAGGGTCTAAAGATTTTCAAGATCACTAGCAATTATTCAGAGAAATGGAGAGCTTATAGGAGCTTGTATAACCCACCAGTTTTAAATAAGCTTGAGGAGATATTGAAAAAGATTTCGCCGGAATTGGTGCATATTAACAATATCCACTATCATCTCTCTTACCATTCCATAAAGATCGCCAAGGAATACTCGAAGAAAGTTTTCTTAACTTTCCGCGATGCCATGGCATTTAGTTATGGCAAGCTGAAGACCAAAAAATATTTAGAAGATTTTGATGCCCATCTCTCCTATCTAGACCAGGTTAGACAAGCTAAAAAAAGGTGGAACCCTTTGCGCAACTTTGTTATCAAAAGATATCTGAAAGAGGCCGATCAGCTTTTTGCCGTAAGCGCCGCTTTGAGGACAGCTCTAGAGCAAAACGGCATTAAGAATGTGGGGGTCATCCATACCGGTATCGATCTTTCCCAATATCCGCCCGCTTATAATGAGCATGGTAAAAGAATCTTTTTTGCGGGTAGATTGAGTGGCGCTAAGGGGGTGGGGGTGGTGGAGAAAGTAATGCAGAAAGTTTCTAGAGCATTGCCTGAGGCAGAGTTGATGACTGCTGGAGCGCATGGTAGGTGGCTTAATAGGGAAGATATGAATAGAGCTTACGCGACTGCAGATGTCGTCCTGGTGCCCTCAATCTGCTTCGATGCATTCCCGCGAACAGTGCTAGAAGCCATGGCCATGGGTAAGAGTGTGTTAGCCACTCACTATGGTGGAGCTCGGGAGGCTATAGAGGATGGAGTGACAGGCTACGTTGTGAACCCTTTCGATATCGAAACAATGGCAGATAAGATTATTGATCTATTGAAAGATAAGGAGAAAGCGGAAAGGTTCGGTAAAGCTAGTCGCGAGAGGATTAAGACCCACTTTAATTTGAATGATAGAATAGACAAACTTGTAAAAATTTATGAAGGACTTTCTTAAGAAAATTTTACCGTCGAAGGCGTTTGCTTCTATCAGAGATGTTTTTTATCCGGAGAAAATTTATATTCTCGAAGAAAGACTGGCTAATTTGTTTGTGGCTCATTACGACAATCTCCTTGCCCCGGATTTCGACCAGAAAACAGCTTTTAAAAACGCAGAGTTTAAAGTTTATTCCAAGCATGGCGGAGACGGTATTCTTGCCCATATTTTTTCGAAAGTGGGGGTTACCAATCGCACTTTTGTAGAAATGGGGGTGGAGGACGGAAGAGAGTGTAATACGGCCAATCTTTCCCGCAACTTTGGCTGGAACGGTCTTATGATTGATGCCAATGAAAATTGGGTAAGGTCGGCAGAAGATTTTTACAGAGATTATAGAGTGAAAGTAGCCCATTCTTTTGTAACGGCGGAAAACATAAATCAGACCATTCTACAAAACAATCTCAAGGGCGAAATCGACCTCTTGTCTATAGACATTGATGGCAACGATTATTGGGTTTGGAAGGCAATAAATGCAGTTAGTCCCAGGATAGTAGTGCTTGAATATAATTCGAGTTTCGGACAACGTTCGGTTACGCAAAAGTATATGCCGGATCATCGCTTCTCGCCACGCGAAGAGAACCCGCTATTTTTCGGAGCTTCTTTAAAAGCTTTGGCCAAATTGTCCAAAGAGAAGGGCTATATCTTGGTAGCGTGCGATGTTCATGGTCACGACGCTTTCTTTATAAGAGCCGACGTCGCCGCAGGCCAATTCAAAGAGCAAGAGCCAGAAGAAACTTTTTATCCCAATCCACATACTCTCGAAAAATTCGGTACTTTAGATGATCAATTCAATCAGATCAAACATCTGGACTTTGTGGAAATATAAAGATAATCTATAACAACTTATGAGTGGAAAGCGCCTCAATATTGTTGGTATTATCCCGGCCAGAATGGGGTCATCTCGTTTTCCAGGCAAACCTCTGGAGAAGATTTTGAATATACCCATGGTTGGCCATGTATACTTTCGCTCCAAAATGAGCGAGTCATTAAGTGAAGTTTGTATTGCCACTTGCGATAAGGAGATTGGTCAATATGCCGATTCTATTGGAGCCAAGTGGGTTATGACAAAAGATAGCCATGAGCGCGCCTCAGATCGTGCTGCCGAGGCGATGGAGAAAATCGAAGAACAAACGGGCCAGAGGGTGGATGTCGTAGTAATGATTCAAGGTGATGAACCTATGGTTATGCCAGAAATGATAGATATGGCTGTAAAGCCAATGGTCGAAGATTCGAATATAGGTTCGGTCAATCTTATGGCTCCGATAAAAAGCGTCGAAGAACAACATGACAGGAACTGCATCAAGGTAGTTGTGGATGAAAATAATTTTGCCACTAGATTTTCACGAGAGCCATTATCAATGTTTAAACAAGTTTGCATCATGCCATTTACTAGAGAATTTCTTTTGAAATTCAATGAGCTCAAACCTACTCCTCTGGAAATTGCCGAGTCTATAGATATGAACAGATTCTTGGAACACGGATACAAAGTAAAAATGGTCCTGGAAAATTTCCAAACACAGGCTGTTGATACCCCAGAGGATATAAGGAAGGTTCTAAATCTTATGGCCGATGACTCTTTGCTAAAAAACTATGCCAGAAACTAGCATCGTCATACGCACTCATAACGAAGAGAAGCACCTCGGCAATCTTCTGCATGCCATCTCTGAGCAGGATTATAAAAACTACGAGGTCATCGTAGTAGATTCAGGTTCGACCGACAAAACCGTCGAGATAGCTAAGGAATTCAAAACCAGACTTATCAGCATCGAAAGCCGCGATTTTACTTTCGGCCACGCCCTTAATGTCGGCTGTGAAGCAAGTCGTGGCAAGTACCTTGTATTTGTCTCGGCCCACGTCCTGCCCGTCAGCAATCATTGGCTTTCTAACATGGTCGCTCCTTTGCGTGATGAAAAAGTGGCTATGGTATACGGCAGGCAGCTTGGCGTAGAAGGGTCGAAATTTTCCGAACAAAGGGACTTTAAGAGACTGTTTCTGGACTCTCCGACAAACTCTAATGTGCCTATTGAGTACTCCAACAACGCCAATTCCGCCATCAAAAAATCTTTGTGGGAAAGCCACCCTTTCGACGAATATCTTTTCGGCTTAGAAGACATTGATTGGGCTAGGCACATGGTGGAAATGGGACATCTTATTCGCTATGAGTCTAAGGCGGCAATTTATCATATCCACGAAGAAGAATGGTATCAGGTTTTTAACCGCTATCGAAGAGAGGCCATCGCCGCTGTGAGAATCGGGTTGAAACAGCCGCCACAATCCGGTATAAGCTTTTTCCGGCTTTTCCAAAGACTGACAGATGATATCTTCTCCTCTTTTCCCAATTGGTCGCTCAAAAGATTGGAAGAAATTCTCCGATTTCGCTACTACCAGTGGAAAGGTTCTCGGCAGGGGTGGTTTAAAGACAGGGGTCTCGATCTCGAGAGAGACAAACAAGAGCTCTTTTTCTCGGAAGCTAACCAGATGGTTATTATAAAAGATAAACACAAGGCCAGTCTGGAGAGGACCTCTCTCCCAGAGCTCAAGCCTGGAGATATTTTGATAAAAGTAGATTATGTCGGTGTTTGTCGCACCGATCTTGAGGTCTATGAGGGAACACTCGGTTACTATCGAGACGGCCTGGCTCAATACCCGATCGTACCAGGACACGAATTCTCCGGCACTATTGCTAAAGTGGGCGCCAACAACAAGTATAGAGAATGGTTTAAGACAGGAGACAGGGTGGTGGGAGAATGCATTCTCTCCAGAGGTGAAAATGGCCCGAGAAAGGAAGTGGGAGTGATCAATCATAACGGTGCTTATGCTGAGTTTGTCGTTATGCCCGGAGACGCAATACACAAAATACCGGATGGTTTGGATTCAAAAACTGCCGTGCTGGCCGAGCCTTTGGGGGTGATACTGCGTGCTCTTAGACGAGTGAAAAGCAGATTACCTGAGAAAGCTTCAGTGGCCGTTATTGGCGCTGGCCCAATAGGCAATCTCTGCGCCCAGACTCTTGCCGCCGAAGGTTACCAGGTAACTGTCTACGACAAGAATCCCGAAAGACTGAAGCTTCTGAAAGATAAGGTCGAAGCGATAAGCGTCGCCATCGATCATATGGAAAAGTTCGACATGATCATCGAGATTACCGGAGTGAAGGATGTGCTCGAATCAGCTCTGAAGCAGAGCCGGTTCGACAGCACGCTCCTGCTTCTCGGTTTTCCCTACGGCAAGAGCGATTACAACTTCGAGGACCTGGTCGGCAGTGAAAAGGTTATCATCGGCTCCGTTGGAGCCGAGAGACAGGATTTCCCTAAAGCTCTGGCGCTTCTCTCCAAGCTTGATACCGAAGCTTTTACTCAAACCATTCTACCCCTGAAAGATTTCAAAGAGGCATGGGAATTGCAGAAAGCTTCTAAGCACATTAAGATACTTTTAAAGCCATGAAGATCATAGACATCTCCGTTACCATAGATCAGCATCTCCCGCTGTGGCCGAATTCTTCTGGCCTATGCCTTACCCCAATTGCTCGCATTGGCAAGAAAAGTCTATTCAATGAAACTCACATAGAAATGAATGCCCATATCGGCACCCATATCGATGCGCCACTTCATTTTATTGATAAGGGAGTTTCCATCGACAAATCCCTGCTTGATACCTTCATTGGTCCGGCGGTCGTAGTTGATTTGCTTAAATCCAAAGAGATTACAGTCAAAGATTTGGAAACACTTCATCTACCTAAAGGGGTGAAAAGAATTTTGTTTAAGACTTCTAATTCCAAGCTCTGGAAAAACAAGGTTAAAAAATTCAAGAAAGACTATGTTGGTCTTACGGCCGGGGCTGCTACTTGGCTAGTGAAAAGAGGAGTTAAGCTCGTAGGCATAGATTATCTATCGATTGCCAAAATGAGCGAGGCTGTAGAAGTACATCGGATTTTACTGAGAAAGAATGTCTATATTCTGGAAAGCATAAATTTGACTGGGGTTAAACCAGGCACCTATGAGCTAATCTCCTTGCCTTTAAAGATCTCTGGGGCTGAAGCTGCGCCCGTTCGGGCTATTCTGCTAAAATAACTCTATGAAATACAAAGTACTCATTACAGCTCCTTATTTCCAGCTTGTCTTAGATAGGTTTAAGCAGACTTTTGCCGATAACGACATTGAGATAATAGTGCCGAAAGTCAATGAAAGAATGTCTGAAGAAGAGCTCTTGCCGCTTATTGGTGATGTTGACGGCATTCTTTGTGGTGATGATCGAATCACCGAAAAGGTTTTAGATGCCGCCCAGAGGCTCAAGGTGATCGTAAAGTGGGGGACAGGCATAGATTCTATCAATAAAGAAGCCGCCGAGAAGCGTGGTATCCCCGTGAGAAATACCCCCAATGCCTTTACCGAGCCGGTGGCCGACAGCGTCTTGGGCTACATCCTCTCTTTCGCGCGCGACATCATCAATCTGGATAGAAAAATGAAAGAGGGTATTTGGATGAAGAAAATGACCACCGCGCTCAATGAATGTACGCTCGGGGTTATTGGATTAGGCAACGTCGGTACTGCTGTAAAGAAACGGGCCGAGGCTTTTGGCATGAAAGTGATCGCCAACGATATCAAAGAGATGAATCTCGACTGCATGGTCTCGCTTGAACAATTACTGAAAGAATCTGATTTCGTGAGCGTTAACTGTGACCTCAATCCTACGAGCCATCATCTGATAAATCAGAAGACTTTAGCAATGATGAAGCCAACAGCCTATCTCATAAATGCCGCGCGCGGTCCGATTGTCGATGAGCTGGCGTTGACTGAAGCTTTAGAGAAAGGTCAGATTGCCGGCGCAGCCCTGGATGTGTTCGAAGATGAGCCACTACCCCTTAATAGCCCATTGCGAAAAATGGAAAATGTTATCCTTTCTCCACACAACACTAATGGTAGTCAAAAAGCTTGGGAAAATGTTCACAAAAATAGTGTGAGAGAGCTTTTGGCGGCTTTAGAGAAATGAAAAAAGGCAGCATATTTGTAGCTTTCCATAGTGGCTGGTCTAAAGAGTTGGCGTCGAGATATGACGAAATAGTTACCCCGGAAAGATTGAGAGGATTAATTAAGGCTGGTTCGGTAGAAGAAGCATCGGAGTTAAACAGAAAACTATCACTTATAACGGACAGGGCGGGTCGAAGAGTGTCAAAAATAGTTAACTTCAAAGGCTTCGAGCTTTGGTGGATAAACTATGACAACTTGATGTATAAGTTTTCTTTGCCATACACAGAATATCGTTCGCTCCTAGAATACTTAAAAGATTTCTCCAATATCTATCTTTACAAGCCGCCACATTTGGATATTTTTAAATATTTTTTGGATGCGCATGAATGCCGGTATGTCATTAAGCTTGAAAAACAATTTTCAAAGAAATTTCCTATAGGAGTTTTGTTTCAAGTAGCTCTGTCAATTCCGTTTTTATTCTGGTTAAAGCTTCGAAACCCAAAACTTTTAGTGTGGACATCTGATCGATTTGATCCGCCTCGTGATCATAATTTTCGAATGAAATTTATTTACGAAGAACTCAAGGCTAGAAAGATTAACTTCATGGAGTTTATTAGAAGCATGGAACCATCCCCGATTGTATTTGAACATTGTCTCAAACGTAGGCGACCGGTTATTTATTCTTACGCTATCGTGACATTGGCGCGAGCTTTAAGAAGTTTGTTTGAGAGTCAAAGGAATTTGGAAACCTTCTCCCGTCCTAAAGTTGGCGCTTCACCAGAAGAAATATTCTGGCACAAAATTGCCACTCATTATGCCAAGAATTTCAGAAGCGATATATGGGCGATAAAGACAATAAAATTTATTCTGAAGTTTATTGGCATAAAATCGGCGATAATTATCGGCGCCATCAATCGTAATTTTCCGGAAGTGTTGGCATGCAAGCTCTCCGGTATTCCGACCGTGGGCATACAGCACGGCTTGCATCCAAAATATTATTTTGTTTCTGATTTTATGCATGAATTTGACGGGGATAAAACACTCTCAGTCGACAAATACGGTTTGTGGTCAGAGTGGTGGAAGGAATATTACCTCAAATACAGTAAGGCTTACAAACCAGAGCAATTATACGTGTCTGGGCTCATGCGCCCTTTGGAAAAAATTCCAAATTCTAAATCTCAAACTCTGAATCATGGCCAACTTAAGGTGCTTTTTGTAGCGGAGGAATTGGCTGCCCCCGAGGAAGTTTTACCTTATCTTGAAGCGCTCTTGGAAGATAAAAATGTTTCTGTGTATATAAAATTCAGGCCATACAAAGATGGCTTTGAAGCATGGCTAAAAGAAAATCACCCAGAGATTATCAAAAATTTTGATGCAGAAAAAATTTTAAAAATAAGTATGCATGAAGCTATTGCTCTATCGGATGTGGTGGTCGGTTCTCATAGTGCCGGTGTCTTCGAAGCAGCGCTTCAGCTCAAACCATTCGTACTTTTCCGGACAGAGAAATGGGGAGACTTTCTGGGACTTATATCACTAAATCTTGGCGATATTGTTGCCGGAACTCCCGAAGAGTTTATAGCCAAAGTAAAAAGGAGTAAGTCTATACCCCAGGATGGTTTAAAGAAAATTCAGGAACTTTTCTTCGGTAACCCGTACCAGAATGGAAGCAGATGGGTTGTGGATCAAGCGGAGGAGGCTCTGAAAGGGTGTTTCACCAAGTAATATCCTAAAATTCCGCTACTTGTCCTAATGATGACGTGGGTAATGACAAGCCCCATAAGCCCGTATAAAGGTAGCATGATGAAAAATAATACGAGTTGCGCTATAGGCATAATAGTGCGGTGGAAATAAAGCTCTTTGGTTTTCTGGTGAGCCATCAATGTTTCGTTGAAAAGTGTTCCAGCCACAGCCAGAAGCGTCAGTGAATAAATCTGCGAGTAAAAGACTGAATCAAGATATTGAGGATAAAGCAGTTTATAGAAATAAGGAGCGATAAGAGCCCATAAGCCAGCTACAGCTAAGGCATATATGACGAGAATCCAAGTTTTTTTCGGAGTGGATTTCTGTAGTTCTTCGAAAGGTTTACCGCTTATTTTGGGCAGGATGAGAGTGCTGAAAATTTTCTTGCCGCTTTGAAGCTGTTCGACAGGGGCTATTGCAAACGAGTATATGGCGAGAGGCGCCGCGCCGAGGTAATGGAAGATAAGAATCTTATCGATATAATTTGCCACTCTGCCGATGACGTCCATAGCGCTTAAGTGCTTGCCGTAAGAAACCAGTTCAGGGTCTTTAATATCTCTATTTCCATAAGCTTTTAAAGTTTTTCGATAAAGAAAATAGGTAATAATAGCGCCTAGTGAAAAGTATGCGGTGATAATTACCAAAATATTTTTGGTCAATAGAAGCGCCGAGAGCATGCCGGCGGCCGGTACAATGCTGTAAATCATGCTATA
>SICR01000014.1 GCA_009691335.1 Candidatus Zambryskiibacteriota bacterium | reverse complement strand
GTTTCCAGCTCCTTTTTCTTCCCATTCATTACCACGAAGGCCTTTGCTTGGAGGATTATAGTGGAGATAGTGTTTTCTGCTTGGCTTTTGCTCGCACTTATCGATACAGAATACCGACCTAAGAAGTCTCTTGTTTTGTATGTTGTCTTAACTTTCCTCGCTGTGGTGGGTCTGGCTGATTTGTTGGGCGTTGATCCTGTCAAAAGTCTGTGGAGTAACTTCGAACGTATGGAAGGATTCATTGCTCTGCTTCATCTTGGCGCATTTTTTCTGGTAATTAGTTCTACTTTTAAAGAATCTGATTGGAATAAATGGTGGAACACTTCACTCGTGGCATCAGGTTTGATGGTTTTGTATTGTCTTCTGCAGATATTTGGATTGAAGACGATAAACCAAGGTGGGGTGCGAGTCGATGGGACGCTTGGTAATGCCATCTATCTGTCGGTATACATGCTTTTCCATATCTTTGTCGCTTTGTTGTTCCTCTATCGAGGGCGCAAGAATGTTGCCTTGAGGTGGGTTTATGGACTACTCATTCTTGCTCAAACATTTATCCTCTATTACACAGCTACTCGTGGGGCGATTATCGGTCTTATTGGTGGTCTTCTTGTGGCAGCGATTCTTAATATTAGAAATGTAGAAGACTCTTCTGTTAGAAAGACGAGTGTAGCTGTGCTCTTTGGACTAGTGATTCTGCTCGGCAGCTTTGCACTATTTAGGGGTGCTGATTTTGTCAAATCTAGTCCGGTACTCTCGCGCTTCTCATCCCTCACTACTAGTGAGATCAAGACGCAGGGAAGGTATTTCGTCTGGCCCATGGCGGTAGATGGGCTCAAGGAACATCCCATCTTGGGTTGGGGACAGGAGAACTTCATCTATGTTTTCCAAAAGTATTACCGCCCAGAGATGTACCAGCTGGAGCCTTGGTTTGACAGAGCCCACAATATATTCTTGGACTGGGCGATTGCAGGTGGGCTTCTAGGTCTCCTCGCTTATCTGGCACTCTACGGTGCAATGCTACTATCTCTATGGAAACGTGAGCAAGACTTGCCTCATGCCGAGAGAGCTATTCTTACTGGTCTCTTGTCCGCGTACGCTTTCCATAGTTTCTTCGTTTTCGATCATCTTGCGAGTTACATTCTTTTCTTCGCTCTTCTGGCTTACCTTCATCATAGGAGTAGTGGGGAGATTTGGGGTGCGCGGATTGTCTCAGAGATTCAGGTGAGGTTTGTTGCTTATCCAGCAGTTGCTATCTTATTGCTTGCTTCTTTGTATTTTGTCAACATCAAACCAATTATGACAAATGTTTTCTTGATTGAGGCTTTCAAAGCAGTGCAGACACCGGGGCAAGGTTCTCGAGCCATACTTTATTTCGAGAAGGCTTACCAAGTCTCTACCCTCGGCCGTCCGGAAGTGGTGGAACATTTGATAAGAAACTCCGTCCCCATCTTCCAAAGCGATATACCCGTGTCGGATAAGAATAGGTTCTTCGCTTTTGCCAAAGAGGTTGTGGTAAGAGAGGCCGAGCATCTGCCAAATAATACACGCTATCAGTTGTTGGCTGGCTCATTCTTCTCAACTACTAGTTTGTTCAATGACGCACTTCACTTTCTCACTCGTGCTAAAGAATCGATGCCCAATAAACAGCAGATTTATTTCGAACTTGGAGCCCTATATATCAACATGAGTGATAGACAGAAGGCTTTGGAGTCGTTTAAGGACGCTTACGATCTCGCGCCTGTATACGATGAGGCAAAAATTATTTATCTTGTCGGCGCCATCTATGCCGGTGATTACTCGCTTGAGAGCAAATTAAAATCAGAATTATCGGCAGAAGTGATTGCAAACGATCCGCGCATTGCCAGCGCTTACAAAGTAGTTGGGCGTTAAATATTTTTCTGGAGTTTTTTTCTAGAAATTTATTTTCGGAAGTTATCCACAACTAAAATATTTATACTATTGTGCGATATGGTTGTAAGTACGATAATTAACACAAGCGTAGAAAATTATTTTTCACAAAATAATTTTCTACGGAGAACGTTAACAATAATTTGTTCGCGGATATCTACGAACACAATACAATGGCAAAGAAAAAGAAAGCAAAGAAGACAGCAAAGAAAAAGGCTTCTTCAAAGAAGAAGCGAGCATAGTCTCGATTTCTGAAAAAACGCTCCGCCCCGCAAGGCAGAGCGTTTTTTCTTTGCCTATAGTTAGATAGAGAAAATGTGGTAAAATGCCTAGAAATCACACAATATGTGGTTTCTACTATGGTCTTATTCGGCAATATTTTCGGCTCACATGAAGAGAGGGCGCTTAAGGGCTGGCAATCGCTAGTAGAAAGTATTAATGCGTTTGAAAAAGATTTTGAGAAACTTTCTCCCGAGGAACTGAAGGGTAAGACAAAAGAATTTAAGGAGAAGCTCTCAACTGGCGAGACTTTGGACGATATTTTGCCGGAGGCGTTTGCAACAGTCAGAGAAGCGGCCAAGCGCACTTTAGGTCAGAGGCATTTTGATGTCCAACTTCTGGGTGGCTTGGCGTTATACAACGGTGGAATTTCCGAGATGAAGACTGGTGAAGGGAAAACTTTGGTCGCCACTTTGCCGGCATATCTCAAGGCTTTGGAGGAGAAGGGCGTGCATGTTGTGACGGTCAATGACTATCTATCTCGACGCGACGCCGTTTGGATGGGACAAATTTATTCTTATCTCGGTCTCTCAGTTGGGGTTTTGAATGATCAAGAATCTTTCTTGTACGATCCGGCGCACAGCAATGTAGACAAGGAGCGTGATGAGTTGGGTTCCTTCCACGTCGTTCACGAGTTCTTGAGGCCGGCCACCAAGCAAGAAGCTTATCGAGCCGATATTACTTACGGTACCAACAATCAATTCGGTTTTGATTATCTCCGCGACAATCTTCTCTACAACCAAGAAGAACTTTCTCAGCGAGGTTATCACTACGCTATCGTTGACGAAATAGACTCTATCCTAATAGATGAAGCCCGCACACCTCTTATTATATCTGGCAGTATTGGAGCGGCTGGCGAGCTCTACGGTAGATTTGCAAAAATTGTCACGGCTTTCATAGAAGGTACTGACTTCACCGTCGATGAGAAGCAGAAAGCGATATCTCTTACTGACGAAGGCATCAACAAAGCGGAGAAGTCTCTTGGTATAGAAAATATTTATACCGAGGGTGGGATTAGATATGTCCATCATTTGGAAACAGCGATCAGGGCCAAGGCTCTCTATCACAAGGATAAGGAATATGTTGTGAGAGATGACGAAGTCGTCATCGTAGACGCCTTCACTGGTCGCTTGCAACCGGGTAGACGCTGGTCAGAAGGCTTGCACCAAGCTATTGAGGCCAAGGAAGGCGTGCGCATCAAGGAAGAGAGCCGTACATTCGCATCCATCACTTTCCAAAATTATTTCCGCATGTACAAATCTCTCTCTGGTATGACGGGTACAGCTTTTACCTCTAAAGAAGAGTTTTATAAAGTCTATGGTCTTGAAACTTATGTTGTCCCAACACATCGCTCTATAGCGAGACATGACCACGGTGACTTTATCTTCCAGAGTCATATCGGCAAGATGAAGGCCGTAGTTAAGAAGGTTGCCGAACTTACCGCCAAGGGTCAGCCGGTTCTTATCGGCACGGTATCTATTGAGCATAATGAGCTTTTGTCCGATTATCTCAAGAATGCTGGTATTAAACATGAGGTTCTAAATGCCAAGAATCATGAAAGAGAAGGCGAGATAATAGCTCAAGCTGGCCTTCTTGGATCCGTTACTATCGCTACCAACATGGCCGGTCGTGGTGTTGATATTAAATTGGGAGGTAACCCCACTACTCTTGAAAATTATGAGAAAGTTAAATCTCTCGGAGGACTCTTCGTTCTTGGTACAGAGAGGCACGATGCACGTCGCATAGACAACCAGTTACGAGGACGCGCAGGTAGACAAGGGGACCCTGGAGAAACGCAATTCTTCGTCTCGCTTGAGGATTCTCTCATGAGGATATTCGCGGTAGATGTCATCAAGAAGATGATGGGTAGGTTCAATATTCCAGAGGATGAGCCTATTGAAAATAAGATTATAACCAACTCTTTGGAGAAAGCTCAGGAGAAGATAGAGGGTTTCAACTTTGATGCCAGGAAGCACGTTCTTGAGTTTGACGACGTTTTAAACTTTCAGAGAAACATTATTTATACTCGTAGGAGGAAAGTCTTGGTTGGTGCTCTGACCGAACTGAATGAATTCTTGGAAGAAATGAAAGGGAGCCTTCCGGAAGATGTAGGTAAAAGCTTGGAGGAAAAGATTTCTTCGCCGAAGATAAGTGAGCTCGCCGTACAGGAGGCGCTGCGCCGCATAATACTCCAGACTATAGACCTGTTCTGGGTTGACCATTTGGAGATGATGGAGTATCTGCGCTCTAGTGTTAATTTGCGCGCTTATGGGCAGAGAGACCCGTTGGTAGAGTACAAGAAGGATGGTTTGCGATTCTTCAGAGATATGGAAGCGTCTATTGCCCGCCAGATTTCTGAGTTTGTCATAAGTCTCAATCTCGAGGCTTTGCTCTCCGTTAAAGCTTCTCCAATTGAGTCGGAAGTGAGAGAAATTACCAACGGACAAGGTTCGACCTTGTCACAGACAAGGTCGAACCTTGTCCGGAATGTCGGTAGAAATAATCCATGCCCATGTGGTTCTACCAAGAAGTATAAGAAGTGCGGATTGCTTAATACAGAAGAGCACCAACGCTTAATGGTGGAAAATGGAAAAGCATAATATACTAAAAATATGGTTCAATCTAACTCACCCCAAGGATGAATAAAGCTCTCTGGTTTCTCATTGCACTACTTATTGTCGGTGGAGTTGTGTGGCTTATAAAGACTCCCGGCAAGGTAGGGAAGCTCGACACCTTCGCTGTGTGTATAAAAGAGTCTGGGGCCAAGTTCTATGGAGCATTTTGGTGTCCGCACTGCCAGAACCAGAAGGCTTTGTTCGGCTCTTCGGCCAGACTTCTTCCTTATATAGAGTGTTCTACTCCAGATGGCAAAGGACAGATGCCCATATGCGAGCAAGCGGAGGTAGAAGGCTATCCGACTTGGAAGTTTTCTGACGGCACGGTAAAAAGTGGAGAAGTGTTGCTTGAAATGCTTGCCGAGCTCACCAACTGCCCGATTCCAACACAAGAATAAATGAACATGACATCGACTATTCAAAATTTGCTTCCTTACGTTGTTGTCGCCGTACAAATTGTATTAGCTGTTCTCCTTGTCTCGCTCTTTCTTAAAAATAAGTTTGCGAAATGGGTAGGGAAATACGCTCTTATTCTTGGCTTTCTTGTATCGTTCACGGCAGTCTCCGGTAGCCTTTTCTATTCTGAGATTGTCGGATTTGAACCATGTGTCTTATGCTGGTGGCAAAGAATTGCTTTGTATCCTATGCCCATCCTGTTCCTTGTCGCTTTATTAAATAAAGACAGAGGAGTATTTAAATATGTGGTACCTCTTATTACTCTCGGTGGTATTGTAGCACTCTATCATTCTTACGTTTATTGGGGAGGAGCCTCTATTCTTCCATGTACCGTTATGGGAGGGGCTTGTTCAAAGAACTTTGTTTACGTTTTCGGTGGCTATATAAATATTCCCGCTATGTCCTTGACCGTCATCATTTCATTACTTCTCTTGGCATGGTCGAATAAGGTTTATCAATCTAGACAGTAACATATGATAGATGACAAAAATTGTTACGCACGATAGTAGATTTCACACTGATGATGTCTTTGCTGTAGCAACTCTTATTCTCGTCATAGGCGAGGCTGAGGTGGTTAGAAGTCGTGATCCTGAAGTTCAGGCTACAGCGGATTATCTTGTTGATACCGGTATGCAGTACGACCCTGCCCGCCATATGTTCGACCATCACCAGCTGGAGGGAGGGGGAGTCAGGGAGAATGGCATCCCTTATGCCTCTTTCGGTTTAGTCTGGAAGGAATATGGGGAAAAAGTTGCTGGAGGCAAAAGGGAAGCAGGAATCATTGAGCAAAGATTGGTGCAGGCTATAGACGCCAATGACAACGGCATAGTAATTTCACTAGATAAATTTGAGGGGATTAGACAATACGGGTTGGCAGATTTCTTCAATTCATTTGTTGAGTCGCGAGACCCGGAACATCTTTACTCCGTTTTCATGAATGTTGTCACTATTGCCAAAGATCTTCTTGTCCGAGAGATCGCCATCGCTAGGAAACTTATTGTGGATGAAAGCAAAATTCTTTCTTATCTTGATAAGAGTGGAGACAGGCGTGTGGTTGTGATGGATGAGAACTTAATGGGTTGGAAGGATTTGTTCAGACACAAGCCGGAAGTGCTTTATGTTGTGCATCCCAGACCTGACGGCAAATGGTCTTTGTCTACGATTCAGGACGACATGTATGTTTCTAGGAAATCTTTGCCAGCAAGTTGGGCCGGGTTGAAGGATGAAGAATTGCAAAAGGTTACAGGGGTGTATGGGTCCATTTTCTGTCACAAGGCTCTATTTATGGCGGTAACTAGTTCAAAAGAAGCGGCCATAAAGCTTGCTGAAATCGCTCTAAATTCTTGATTTAAGAAATATCAAAACCGCTATAAATTAACAAAATAACTTTATTCCACAAATACATTTATTAAGTAATCTTTTCTCTTCAATACATCCACAAAACAATTTTCTTCCCCAACGCATCAACGAAATGATTTTCTTTCCTAGTACATCCACAAAACAATTTCTTTTCCAATACATTATTTCCAACCTATAGGATCATTATAATGTACTAGAAATGTACTAGAATAGATCAAATTCTTGTCGTAAGTGCTTGTCATTTTCTATCTGGTCCACGATCATATACAGCATATCCTTACCAATTCCAAAGTCAGTTTTCATGAGACCTATCACATCTTCGCAGTCATAAGGGTAGACCCACACACTATCTTGCAAACGCTTGAACCCTGCTTCTATGAGGATTTGTCTTACTTCAGTGCGGATAGCCCTTTTCTTTTCTGGTATGTCAAAGATGATCACTCGCCATTTCGTATCCCATTTTCTAGGCCGCTTGATTCGATAGTCAGCTCTTTGCCAATCTTTTAGAATCCTCTCACCTGCATTGGTAAGGGTATAATGTCCTTCTTTGAAATCAAGAAATCCCTTTTTTATCAAGCGGCTTGCAGCGGATTTAACAACTTCACTTTCTCGAGAGTGAGGAAGGAGATTTGTCTTGTGGAGTGCGCCGATGACGTTGGGTGCCAAGAGAGCTATACCGATCACTCCGATAGTTCTAATTGTCTCAAGGATAGCTTCTTGTACCACAGTATGATTTACCTTCGTCCTACTCTTTTCTTCTAGTTTTGACATGTATTTATTTTTTTATCTCCTCTCCTCTCTTGTCTTCTCTTCCTCTTGTAATGGCCCAATGGTCTAAAAACGGGTATACATTATTTTCAACCTATAGGATCATTATAATGTATAGGAAAATGTGGTAAAGTGGGAATATGTTTATAGATGAATTAACCTTACATTTCAAAGCTGGGCGCGGAGGTGACGGAGTGGTGCGCTGGCGCCACGAGAAGGGCAGAGATCATGGTGGGCCCTCAGGTGGTAATGGTGGCAAAGGGGGCGATGTCTACGCCGTAGGTGTGCGTGACATCGGCATTCTTTCTGCGTATCGCAATGTCAAAATGTTTGAAGCTGAGAGAGGGGAAGATGGTCTCAAGGACCTCAAGCGTGGCGCAGAGGGTAAAAATATTGAGATAAACTTTCCAATCGGTTCTCGTTTGACCAATCTTACTACCGGACATTCGTTGGAACTTCTTAATGATGGAGAAAAAACCTTGCTATTGAGGGGTGGTAGAGGGGGGCTTGGTAATGAGCATTTTAAGGGTTCTACAAATCAGCGACCCAAGCAATCAACTCCGGGAGAAGAAGGGGATGAAGCGGACTTTCGTATAGAACTTCTTCTTTTGGTAGATATAGGTATCATAGGCTTACCAAACGCTGGTAAATCTAGCCTTTTGAACGCGCTAACTTCCGCCAAGTCCAAGATAGGCGATTTCCCATTTACTACTGTTGAACCAAGTTTAGGAAGCTTTTATGGTCTGATTTTGGCCGACATCCCTGGACTTATTGAGGGTGCGGCAAAAGGGAAGGGCTTAGGGCATAAATTCTTGCGCCATATCGAGCGTACCAAGGCTCTTCTCCATTGTGTTTCAGCGGAAAATAAAGATCTGTTGGAGGCTTACCAAATTGTAAGACTAGAGCTCGAGCTTTATAATAAAGACATCATAGAGAAGTCTGAAATTGTGGTACTTACAAAAGTGGATATACTTTCAGAACAAGAGATGAAAGAAAAAGTTGAGATGTTGAAGTCGGTTGGTAGAACTGTAGTTCCGGTTTCAATCTTGGATGACAATACTTTGAAAAATTTACAATTTACAATTTCTAATTTTCAATCAAGACAGAATGATCCAACTTCAAAACATTGATACATTGATACATTGATACATTGAAAATTTAATGAAAATTGAAAATTCTAAAATTGGAAATTATAGATTAACCGTAGGTTTGGAAATTCATGCAGAGTTGAATACCAAGACTAAGATGTTCTGTGATTCTAAAAATGATCCAGATGAGACACGACCCAATGTAAATATTTGTCCGGTCTGCATGGGTTACCCAGGGGCTCTACCTATTATCAATAAGGAGGCTCTGATAAGAGTATTACGCTTAGGCCTTGCCGTTGGTGGGGAGCTCACTGACTACACAGAGTTTGATAGGAAGAATTATTTCTACCCAGATATTCCGAAGGGCTACCAAATAAGCCAGTATAAATACCCCTTGGTAAAGGGAGGGGAGTTGTCTGGGGTCAAGATTACCCGCGTTCATCTAGAAGAGGATACGGCCAAGTCTATGCACGGCATTGAAAATTCTAAATTGAAAATTGAAAATTCATTGCTCGACTTTAACCGTGCAGGGGTGCCACTCATGGAGTTAGTAACAGAACCAGTAATTCGGAGTGCCGAAGAAGCAGCTAAATTTGCCAAAGAACTTCAGCTTCTCCTAATATATCTGGGTATTGCCGAGGTAAATATGGAGAAGGGTGAGATGCGGGTGGAGGCTAATATTTCGGTCTCAAAAGGTGATAAATTGGGTATCAAGGTGGAGGTTAAAAACCTTAACTCTTTTCGCTCAGTAGAGAGAGCCATACGATATGAATTCGAACGCCAAATTTCTCTCCTAGAAACAGGCGACAAAGTAGTTCAAGAGACTCGTGGTTGGGATGAAAATAAGGCAGAAACTTATTCTCAAAGGCTCAAGGAAGAGTCGCATGATTATCGTTATTTTCCAGACCCAGACTTGCCAAGGATATTTATAAAAGAAGTGCCGGAGTTCGCCTTGAAAACGCTTCAAGAATCTTTGCCAGAATTGCCGTGGCAGAAGCGGGAGCAGTTATCTAAGCTCGGGATTTCAAAAGAGCATGTGGAGATTTATGTTACCCAGCCGGAGTGGGGGAGCCTGTTTGAGGAAGCGGTAGCACTACTTGGGGGTTCAACTTCCAAGTTGGTCACTTTAGCATCCAACTACATTACATCGGAATTAAAAAGTCACATAAACGTAGAACAGTTTTCGGAAGTGATTAAAATGATTTCTCTAGGAGAGATTTCATCAAAGGGAGCAAAGGAGATTATAAAAATTCTTCAGGAAGAAGGCGGAGTCGCTAGAAATATTGCGGAGAAAAATAATTTGATGCAGATAAGTGATAGGGAAATATTAAAGGAAATTGTTGAAGAGGTTTTAAAAGAGGAAGATGCTAACGCTCCAGTTCAGTATTTAATTGGACAAGTAATAAAGAAATCTAAAGGCAGAGCAAACCCACAAATCTTGCAAGAAATTTTTCAAGATTTACTGAAGTAAGGAGTAAGATTTTTTTATACTTCCTACTTCTACTCCTCATGCCTAATAAGGAGTCGTCTCATCTTCTTCTCGGCATTACTCTTACTGGTACCGCTTTCAATATCCTCAATGATGTGTTCTAGTGCTGAGAGCTTGTAAACTCGGTAATTGTTCATCGGGTGCCTGTTGGCCTTAAATTTACCTGACTTATCCCAGTTGCGGAGAGTGAGTGCGGAGACCCCAAGTATCTCAGCTGCCTCTTTGATGGAAAAATATACTTCTTTCATATCTATTTGTTAAGACTATTAGCATACTAAACATTAATAATCATTCATAATTAAGTTTATAAGTATTTATACTTTGTATCAAGGTCTAGTGGGGATAAGAAAATAGAAGTATGGAGTAGGTAGTAATAGTTGGTAAGTAATAAGTCAATAAAATTAGAAAATTATCTTAAGTCATTCTGCGATTTTACTTCCTACTTCTTTCTCCATATTTCAACCTAGAAAAACTAGAAAAATTTCAAAATAGTTGTACACACTTATTTTGAAATTCTTCTAGGTATCTTGTCAGCCGAGATTTATAATTTATGTTGTAAATGCTGGATATTTTCAAAGACGGAGAAGAGTATATCTCGGCTAGCCGAGCTGCAGAAAAGGTCGGATATTCGAGCGACTATATTGGACAGCTCTGTCGTGCGAAAAAGATTCCAGGACAACTTGTCGGAAGGACTTGGTATATAGATCTCAACTCTCTGGTTGAGCATAAAAAAAATAAATCTCGATTATCAATTTATCGAACTCGTGGATTCTCGACCCATGATAAGTCTGGGCTGGGGGAAAGTGATGTTGCTGAAGAAGTTTCTCAGAAGACCACTCTTGCGGTCCGCGAGGTTAGAGAAGCCACTTCTCTTACAATCATTCCAGAAACGAAGAGCCTTCATTTTCTCCCATTTATTCCGAAGAAAGAGAAATACATTGCTCCGTTTATAACTTATAAAATTGTCAGAGAGATAGGCGTGGTGACGCTCTCATTAGTGGTGGCGATAAGCGTAGGATTCTTTACACTTGAACAAAGTAACCCATTGGTTGCGAGAGTTGTGCGAGAAAATTTGGAAAATGTCTTTCCTACGCTTGTGTCTGGGATCTTAGATTCAGATTCTTGGAATAAGGGATCAGGATTACTTGCTTCAGTATCTCTAGGTGAATTCATCTTTGATCCGTTGAATTCGTTATTTGTCGGATTCAGTAATCTAAAAGATACAGCTCTGCAAAGACTGTTCCTTGCCGTCACGCCAGCAAAGAGCAAATCCAAAATTCTAGGTACCAAACTAGAAACCCCGAACGAAAGCAAGGTTTCGTACGGGGCAGACAAATCTCAACAATTCCCAACTACTCAGGTAGCTGTGACAGGGTCTACACCCGCTCTAGATCTCTCTTCCATAAAATCGGACCTACGCGCCGAACTTCAAAGCTACATCAAAACCCAATTAAGCTCAGCTCTTGAACCACGCGTCATCTATATCTCTCCAACTATCAATGCTCCAGTATTCCGCCAAGAAATCCTTATGGGAGATACTCGCCCGACAGTCACTCGTCAATCAGATACAGACTCGAGTAGACTTTCATCAACTATCGCGCACCTCACAGACGGAGGCACATTCACCAACTCTACTCTAACTTCTGCTACGGTAAGTGGAGGAACAGGAGGCTTCACCAACTTCTCTTTCACCACTGCAACTGGTACCTCTGCCACC
>SICR01000002.1 GCA_009691335.1 Candidatus Zambryskiibacteriota bacterium | reverse complement strand
TGGTCAGAATGTTACGTGGCAGTGCAGTGTTTCTGGTGGTACTCCTCCATACACCTACTCTTGGAGTGGCACCAATATCCCCACCAATCCAGCTCCGTCATCCAATCCTTATACCAGGACATATAGCACTATTGGCACAAAGAACGCCACACTCACGGTCCAAGACAACGATGGCCTACAAGCCACTTGCAACGGCACTGTTCAGATCAACTTCGATCCTAACTTTGAGGAGTTTTAAGGCTTTGCTACCATCCAGTCTCCAGTTATTGGACCGTTCATATCACCCAATTTAACATCACTCAAGTGTCGGTAGAGAGCTTGATTACCTAGGGTATATTGTCTCTTGCCATCTGCTCTGAGGAGGACATTGATCTTAGAGAGAAGTGCGTCAGTACTCTCTGTGATTCCTGGTTCAGTCTCACCTACCGTATAGGGGAGCCATGTCTTCTCGCACTCAGCATTACAGCTTGCTTTTATGTTGGTGCTTGTTTGCTTGGAGTCCTTCACATTCATATATAGAGTAAGTCCATCTTTGTCTACTAAATACTCGCCGCCCTGATCATTAGCTATTCCCAACGGACCTTTCTTGGTAACACTTATGCTGTTTGTTTTAGGCTCGTTATTTGTTTGAAGCCCTGTATCAGTAGGTATGCCAGGTATACCGTAGTTTGTCAGATTTATGGTAGAGAGCCAGTAGACGCTGGCAATCACTAAGAGTACTCCTACGATAATTGATATTTTTTTATTCATTCCGTGCGAAATTTATGGTTAATTATGGTTCCCGTAGAGAAATATTATATGTATTTTGTACAGGATTCATTTTCAATTGTATCACTGCCTAGTTTAGTTGCCAGTGTAGAACTTAAGAGTGTTATCAATTCTCTTGAAGCAAGCTTCTTGGTAGACAGAGTCAATGCTTTTGCAAAATTTAACTGCTTCCGACTTTTCTTGGGGGATAGTAGATAGGGTAGCTCCCACTAGTTGGACATAACAGCGGCTTTTGAAGTCTGGCGCGGCCGCTCTTGCCTCGCATATCGGCTTCATCTTGCCAAGTTCGAAGCTGTAACTTCCCGCCATGATACCTAGTGAATGGTTGATGCATTCCCTCGCCCCTTCTTCATCAGGGGCAGTCTCACAGAAGTCCACTATTTTTTGAGGATTATTATTAAATTTTATTAGAGCGACATGGACTATCTCTTTCCAACAAGCTATGGAATGAACCCCCATCTGCTCTCTACATAGAGCCTCAAGCTCTGGAACTCTTGGAACCCAATTTAGGGATTCTCTTGTAGCCAAACCATGCTCTACTAGGTTGAAGGCGGTTATGCGCTCCATAAATACGCCGGTTAGGCATTCAAACTTGCCGAAGTCATTGTGAGGAAGCTTCTCGCAATCCTTAAGAGATTCTGGGATGTCGTTTTCGTTAATGATAAGAAGAAGATGCCCAAGAATGTGGGTGCAATTGTTGGTATCTGGGTTGTTGCAAACACTTGCTATTTCAGATTTAGGCAGTTTGCCATCTGGGAAGGTGGATGCGTGGACTTCCAAAGCTCCGTGTGACGCGCCGTACGAGCAACCTTGCGGTGCGGCGTTCATTATTTCTCTCCAGCGGGAAGGGTCTTTCTGCGTCTCGGCGATAGTTATGGAGTGAGCAATGAAGTGACACCCTCTGGACTCTGGCTCTATCTTTTGAAGTTCGTACAGAACTGCGAAAGAGTGGTTCCAATCAGTGGTCTTGGTCAAGTTTTCGAAGGCTTTGGCGTAACAAGTCTCCTTGTTTCTCAAGCTTTGACATTGGCTTTTGATACTCATGACATCTTTCTCTAGACTTTTTTGTATTGGTATGTCAGAGCGAGAAATAAATAATCCTACCATTAGGACAAGTCCGAATGTGGTCAATAGTTCCCACTTCTTGAGCGGTTTATTTTCTGCCATAGGAGGATTTTACTTGAGTGATGCGTGCTAGGCACTTACCCGCATCTTTTCCGGAGAGACTCGCGCAGATTTTTTCAGTAATTGAATGCCAATTGGCTGAATCTTGGAAAACCAATTCACCAGCAGCCGCAGCTAGGCATTGGGCGGCTGAACTTTTATCGCTTATAACATTGCAACCAGCTATTATCTTATCCGCACCGCCAACCGTTGCGTCTTGAGCGATGAAATATCCCAAGGCATCGATACAGTGATGAATGATGTCTTGATTGTCGCTTTTAATGCATACATTTGCCACAGATTTGGTATCCATATGGAATCGTAGCCTCATTACTTGCACTTGAGAGCGGGCGCAGGCGGTTTTATGTGTATTTTGGACGACATTGCACGGATAGATAGGGTCACTTTTTTTATAAAAATTTGCTGGTGCACTGATAGAAAACTCCATAAACACTCCGTCATAGCAGTAGGTTCTAATAGATTCCTTAAGGATGTCGCAGTCTGCTAGAGATTTGTCGGCATTATGTTCACGGAAAGTGGCAATGCCGTGTCCCATGCCGTGTATGCAGCTCCAATATGTTGGGGAAGTTTCAATGCCGACTTGTCGGCAGCCAGTTTCTGCCGACAGAAGGTCTGTCTGATGATTTTTTTCGTTGTCACGGACTCCGTTCTTATCAAAAGCTGATTCCATAAGTCCGTGGTAACAGCCGAAGGCGAAAACTGGGGTGCAGGTGGAGAGCCCTTCAAAGCCGTAATCTTTATAGATAAGTTGTCCAACCAAGTGGGCCATGTCATGTGGATTGCCCAACACTCCCTCAGGAGTGTTGTATGTATCTAGTACAAGTTTCCAGGCAACCTTAGGCCCTTCGCGGTTAGAGACATCTTCAAGCCATTTATATTTATTTTGTTCGCTTAGATTTTTAAATTGTGTGCTGTTCTCGGCTGTATTATTTTGGGAATAAAAAAATTTGAGCAAAAAGGCTTTAAATTTTGTCCAGAAACTGAAACTTAACCACTTGGAAGTTGAGCTTCCAAGTGGAGGATCAACTTCATCTTTCTCTGGATTTTCTCCAGCGACTACGCTCGGGACAGGTAAAACCACGATAGTGCCAGTAAAGTGTGGGACTAGATGGTCGTGCATCCGCCAAGTGCCCACTTTCTCGAATTTAAATGTCCATGATTGTCCCGGAGCGAGGCCTTCCTTCTGGTCGAATTCTGGGTAGAGAGTATGTGTCGGGTGGAAGTTAGATGCAGGCCAGCGATCCACCTCGTCATTGTTGATGAACAGGACATCATCATCCTCTACAACAGTGAGCTCTTTGGGCTCAAAGCCGTTTTCAGTCATTCGGATGATGAGTTTATCGTCATTTACTCCGCCGTGAGCAAAAGTGGAAGTAGGAAGTAAGAAGCAAGTAGTAAGAATAAGAAGTAATAATCTATTCTTAAATCCTAAATCTTGAATCTCAAATCTATTTATTGTTTGCATCTTTGTCTGTCTGTTTCGCGAGTTATCTTATCACAATAAAATTCTAGGTTTTTTTGATCGAGAGCATAATGGTAACTTACTAAACCAATCAATCGGTCAAGGCACTTACTCTTAAGAGGTTCGGATACGATCTCGCATATCTCATATGGACCATTGCGATCTCCTACCGACCACGAAGAGCCCATGTTTACGAGAATACACTCATTTATTCTCTCTTCTCCTGTGGCGTTAGCGCAAAGCTCAAGAACTTTCTTGCTATTGCCGTTAGTCAATGGGTGAATTTGCCTGGCAAGATTGTTGTAACAAGTGTTGCGATATTCTAAGTTTCCTACGGCATCGCAAGCGATAGCGGTTTTTCTGAAGTTTCCCTTGGAGTATTGATATATAAGAGAAGCTTGATTGGCCCAACATCCGCCCAAGTACTTCTCTGGTATGCGCCGATCGTTGCATGGGTAGTAAATATCGTCTGGGTTTACCCACCTTTTCTCTGAAGGGACTCCATCGTGGACTCCCCACATGTTTTCCATAAACACTCCGTCATAGCAGTTGAAATACCCAAAATTAGTAATCTTATTCCCAACCTCGTCACACATCTTGAGAGCTTTTATGAGGTCATAATCATGCCAAGCTACGAATCCATGGCCGGTAGCATGGGCGCACTGCGTCGCCACAGGTCTGCCTTCTTCGTTACATTTCTCTATCGCTTCCACTACACCGCTCTCTCCATGATCTCCCAGGGTATTGATGATAAAACCGTGATAGCAGGCAGATAAGAAATAATCGCGACAGTAGGGGAGACCGTCGATACCGTAGTAGTCATAAATGTAATCACCAATGGTGTGTATTAAAAGATGGGTTTCTCCGTCAAAGGGCATCCCTGAATTAAGCATCTTTTCCTGAGCCTCAATAGGTCCGACTCTGTCAATAAGCTTCAGGAGTTCCTTAGACCGTTCACCTACATTCTTAAGCGCTTTGATATTGTGTATTTCTTGAGAGACTTCAGAAGAAGTCTGATTTAACAGCATTGTCCCTCCGGCAATAAACAATAAAATAGTGAAGACACTCCGATAAAAGTCCTTTCTCATGTTAAAATAGAATATCATGCACATTGACGAAAGCCAGCTTATTAATTTCATCATCGATTCCGGTCTAATTTCGAAAAAGGACTTGGAAAGTGCTAAAAGCGTCGCCCAAGAGAAGGGTATCAGTATTGGTAATATTTTAGTAACGCGAGGAGTCTTGACGGAGGATGATTTACGCCGGACTCAAGCTTATATTCTTGGCATACCTTTCGTAGATCTTAAAAATCAAAAGCTGGATTTCGAAGTTCTCTCGCTTATTCCAGAGCCAATCGCTAGGAATCACAATATTGTCGCCTTTAAGAAGAGACAAGAAAGCTTGGAGGTAGCCATGCTTAATACCGATGATCTGACCGCTATCGACTTCATAAAGAAAAAAGTTCATTTAAGGATATTACCAAGGCTTACCGATGATGAATCTATGAAATGGGCGCTTATGTCTTATCAAAAGACTCTTAAGGCGGAATTTGGCGATATTATCCAAAAGCAAGCCTCGGAACTCGCGCCAATAAGCGATAAATATGGCGATGATGACCAGCCGGAGACTGATCTCAAAAAGCTGGCCGAAGATATCCCCGTCGTTCGCATTGTAGATACGCTTATGAAGCATGCCATTCTACAAAACGCTTCTGACATCCACATTGAGCCGGAAGAAGCCCAAGTTTTGGTACGTTATCGCATCGATGGTCTACTACGCGATGCTATGGTTCTGCCGAAAAATACTACTTCAGGCATCATCGCCCGCATCAAAGTGCTTTCTAATCTGAAGCTTGACGAGAAGCGCTTGCCTCAAGATGGTCGCTTCAAGATAGATGTGGAAGGGGAGAAAGTTTCCTTCCGTGTCTCAACTCTGCCGATTTATTATGGGGAAAAGGTGGTGATGCGTCTTTTGCGCGAGAATGCTTCTGGCTTTACTCTCGAAGGCCTCGGCTTTCGTGGTTATGGTTTAGAACAGATACATAAGGCGCTCAAGCTTACGACTGGCATGATACTGGCTACAGGTCCGACAGGTTCTGGCAAGACTACAACCCTCTATACCATGTTAGATATATTGAATACTCCGGACGTAAATATTTCCACTGTTGAAGACCCTGTAGAGTATCAGATGAACCGCATAAATCAGACTCAAGTTAGGTCGGAAATTGGGCTAACTTTTGCTAACGGTTTACGTACTCTGGTGCGCCAAGACCCAGATATCATTATGGTCGGAGAAATTCGCGATGTTGAAACTGCCGGTCTAGCTATCAATGCAGCACTTACTGGCCACTTGGTTCTCTCTACCCTTCACACCAACTCTGCCGCAGGAGCTATACCGCGCCTCTTGGATATGAAGGTGGAGCCTTTCCTCCTAGTCTCTACTCTAGACGTTGTCATTGCCCAGCGTTTGGTTAGAAAGCTCGCTGTAAGCAAGGATAAATATTTCTTGAGCAAAGAAGAGTTGAAATCTCTTGGGGGGGTCATTGATCTCGGGCGTTTGTTGGAGATTTTGAAGAGAGAAAAGGTTATAGGTGCAAAAGATGATTGGGATAAGGTGCCATTTTGGAAACCTGTTCCAAGTAAGGAGTCAGAAGATGGTTATGCTGGTCGCATAGGCATCCACGAAGTGATTAAGATGACCCCGACCATCAAAGAACTCATTATGAAAGGAGCGACCGGGGCAGATATCGAGAAGCAAGCCAAGTTAGAAGGCATGATAGCCATGATAGAGGATGGCATTTTCAAAGCGGTGCAGGGTATGACCACAATAGAGGAAGTTTTACGCGTGATTTCAGAATAGGGTATTTACATGTAAGACTTGTAATATATACATGGTAGAACAAGTAATTTTCAAAATTGATAAGAAGCTCAAAGAGCAGGCTATGAAAAAGGCCAAGCGGGAAGGCATTGCTTTTTCGGCCGTGCTTAAGAGTGCCACACAAGCATATGTGGAAGATGAATTTGAAGTGGGATTGGTTTACAGCCCTAAATTGATTCGGGATGTGCGTGCAGCCCAAAAAGAGATTAGAGAAGGAAAGGGGC
Source organism: Candidatus Zambryskiibacteriota bacterium (assembly GCA_009691335.1). Lineage (GTDB taxonomy): Bacteria > Patescibacteriota > Minisyncoccia > Phycocordibacterales > Zambryskibacteraceae > UBA5004. The sequence goes on along the minus strand of SICR01000002.1, from coordinate 45,078 downwards.
TTCGCGGTAATCTCGGCGAGCTTCTAAAAAGAGTATAAGCATTTTGCTGGGCGTTTTGGATAAACTATCGGTATAGAATCATATTTGAATATTTATCAAACGGAGGAGTTGGATTTCTCAATATCGATAATCACGATATTTATAAATAATAGGTATGTTGAAGCACTGGAATACTCACAAAATAAGAAGAAATCTTGCTGTATAATTAATTTATTGAAAATTTTTCCCTATGGCTCAATTTAAATATCAAGCAAAGAAGGTAACAGGGGAAGTCTATGAGAAAACCGTCGAGGCATCTGACAGGCTCTCACTCTATGGCATCATTCGTGAAGAGGGTGGTACTGTCGTCTCTATCCATGAGGTAAAAAGTCTCAAAATGCCAACCTCTTTTAAGTTTGAAAATCTTTTCCATAAAATTAAAACACAAGAGAAGATAAATTTCGCTAAAAATTTGGGCCTTATGATAGAGGCCGGGCTCTCTGTCACCAGAGCTCTCGCGGTTATGAGTAAACAAGCCAAAAAGGTTGCGTTAAAATCTCTCCTAACCGAGCTCGAAGACGATGTTAATCATGGCACTACGCTCTCGGATGCGCTAGGCAAAAGATCTAAGGTTTTCTCGCCCCTGTTTATTTCTATGGTCAAGGCAGGAGAAGAGTCTGGTGGGGTGGCTGGTTCCTTGGCAATAGTAGCGAGCCAGATGGAGAAGTCTTACCAGTTGGTCAAGAAGGTTCGGGGTGCCCTTATATATCCAGTCGTTATCATCGGTGTCATGATAGTTCTGGCCATTCTTCTCTTGATCTTTATGGTACCTACGCTGACTGCCACCTTTTCCGGTTTAGGCGTGGAACTTCCTCTACCGACAAGAATTCTTATTGCGGCAAGCTCATTTCTGGTTAACAACACTTTCTTGGTTTTGGTATTTTTCGTTGCAGTTGTCGTGGCGGTCTTGGCCTTTTGGAGAAGTCAGAGGGGGCAAAATCTTTTTGACATTGTTTCTTTGAAGATTCCGGTCATAGGCGAGATGATACGTGAAGTTCAGGTAGCAAGAACCGCTCGCACGCTCTCATCTTTGCTTTCCTCCGGAGTTGAGATAGTGGTGGCACTAGAAGTTACAAGCGAGGTTCTTCAGAATCATCTTTATAAGGAGGCGCTCAATCACGCCCGCTCTGCCATACAGAAAGGCGAGGCCATGTCGGCGATATTTTCCCAATACGAGCATCTTTATCCAGTATTTATGAGCGAGATGACTGCCGTGGGAGAAGAGACTGGTAAAATTTCCACCATGCTTATGGGGGTAGCCGGCTATTATGAGGCAGAAATAGATCAGAAGACTAAGGACCTCTCTACTATTATAGAGCCCGTACTTATGGTTATTATCGGCATCGGAGTGGGCATCTTCGCCATCTCGATGCTCGCACCGACATATTCATTGGTAGATTACATCTAAGATGCAGAAAAATCGTGGCTTCACCTTTATAGAGGTTATCATCGCTTCGGCGGTCTTCCTCTTGTTTGCCATAGGAGCTTATCAGGGATACTTTGCTGTTTATGTCGCCATCTCGGTCGCTAGAGAGAAGGCTCTGGCGGCTGACTTGGCCAATTCTCAATTTGAAATGATTAAGAACATGCCTTACAGCACCGTCGGTACAGTCGGAGGCTCGCCCTCTGGGTTGCTTACTTCTGTGCAGACCGTTCTGAAGGATTCAATATCCTTCACAGTCACAACAGTAGTGCAAAATACGGATGACCCTTTTGACGGAGTAGGAGGATCCGACCCATTTCCTGCGGATTATAAATTGGTAGAGATAAAAATAGAATGCACCAGCTGTAAAAACTTTACCCCGATGATAATTACCGGTATGGTAGCACCGAAAAATCTTGAAAGTGCCTAATATATGAAAAGAAATTCCGGCTTCACCCTTATAGAATTTTTAGTAGCTATTGTTATAGCCACTGTTATAGGAATGTTAGTTGCATTTTTCGCCAGAAATGTGATTAACCTGAATTTTTCCTCCAGTTCCAGTATGACCAGTATGCTTGAGGGCAGAAAAATACTCTCTGTCATGGTAAATGAACTACGAGGAGCCGCTCCATCCGCTCTCGGCTCTTACGCTATAGAATCCGCTTCAACCAGTACTATTGTCTTTTTTACCGATGTTAATTCTGACGGTGTTTCTGACCGTATCCGTTACTTTATAGATTATCCAACAAAATCTGTGAAAAGGGGAGTAGTTTTGGCTACCGGAGAGCCTCCTGCTTATAATCTAGGAGATGAATCCCTCAATACTCTTGTCACAGATGTTTCCAACGCCACATCCACCCCACTTTTCGATTACTACGACGGCAGTTACGTCGGAACCTCAACACCTCTTTCTTTGCCCATTTTGCTATTGGATATCAGGCTTATAAAGATTACAGTCCGAATTGAAAAAGATTCCAATCAAGCCCCCATCCCTACCACGGTCAGTTCTCAAGCTTCCTTAAGAAATCTCAAAGATAATTTATGATAAAAAAGTTTTCTAGAAATAGTGGCTACATTTTGATACAGGTGCTGGTTTTTGGAGCAATGGCTTTGATTATAATCGCGGGGTTGGTTTCCTTCGCGGGTTCGAATATTCGTCTTGGCCGAAGAACGGCACTCTCAGAGCAGGCTTTCCAAATGGCGGAAGCAGGGCTCGAATATTATCGCTGGCACTTGGCTCACTCTCCGACTGATTACAAAGATGGCACGGGACTGCCCGGCCCTTATGTCAAAAATTTCTATGATAGGAATGGCGTTTCCATAGGGACATTTACTCTAACCATTACCGCACCTCCTTTGGGTTCAAGTTTGGTCACAATACAATCAGTTGGCAGTCCAAGCATCGATACCAATGTTAGACGGACAATAGTTTCTAGATTGGCTATTCCTTCCTTCGCGAATTTTGCTGCTGTTACTGATGCGGCCAACAGGTTTGGAGAGGGTACGGAAGTTTTCGGGCCCATTCATTCCAACAATGGCATCCGTTTCGATGGTTTGGCTCATAATCTGGTTACAAGTGCGGTAGCAAATTACAATGATACAGACCACTCTGGCAACAACGAATTCGGAGTTCACACTCACATTAATCCTCTTCCGGGCACTGGGGTTGACGAGACATTCCGTGCGGATGAAGCGCCCCCCAGTGCGGCACCTTTTAGATCAGACATCTTTGTCGCTGGGCGATCCTTCCCTGTTTCGGTTGTCAGCTTCGACGATATTACTGCTGACTTAACGCAGATGAAGACCGACGCTCAAGCTGGCGGAAGGTATTTCGGAGATTCTGGAGATGAGGGTTACAAGGTAATACTTAAGACTGATGACACCTTCGATGTTTATAGAGTTGATTCGCTCCAAAATGTTCCCGGAGGATGTTCAAGTTCTGGGCAAACAGACTGGGGTTCGTGGAGTACCAGTGCTACTACTTTCCTTGGTAATTATTCATTTCCAGACAATGGGCTCATCTTTTTCGCAGACCACATTTGGGTAGAAGGTACGATGAATACCGCTCGCGTTACCATCACAGCTGCCAACATTCCGGACAGTGATTCTAATAATAGGAAATCTATCACTATCAATAATGATATCCGCTATACGAATTATGATGGCGCTGATGTAGTTGCTCTAATAGGTCAGGATAATGTAAATGTAGGCATGAATAGCGAGACTGATTTAAGGATAGATGCCGCACTTGTGGCCCAGAATGGTCGGGTAGGCAGGTATCTCTATGAGTCAGATTGCTCTCCTTATGACAACAGAGATGTGCTGACTCTCTATGGCACCATGATTACTTCAGAGCGTTACGGCTTCGCTTATACTGATGGTTCGGGCTATGATATGAGAAACCTTATCTATGATTCATTCTTGCTCTATTCTCCACCACCATTTTTCCCCAAAACGGAGGATTTCCACGAAGTAATTTCTTGGAAAGAAATTTGATATAATTCCTAAATGGCCAAACCCCTACTGGTAGCGAACTGGAAAAATTACCCAAGCTCTTTGTCTGAAGCTCAAAGGCTCTTAAGGGAATTAGCAAAGAAACGGGAACTTTTCAAAAAGGTATCTCTATTTATAGCTCCACCGAGTCCGTATCTTGAGTCTGTATCTAATAAGATAAAAAGGTTTGGAAGCTTGGCTTGCCAAGATATTTCTTCTTTGGCGAAAGGTACTTATACAGGGGAAGTAACATCGGAAATGTTGAAAAGTTTTGCCGTCAGACTTGCGATAGTCGGACATAGCGAACGTCGCGCATTGGGTGAGACTTCAAAAGATGTGGCGAGCAAGATTGATGTTGCTCTCAAGTCGGGTATTGCACCATTGGTTTGTATTGGAGAGTTGGAACGTGACAAGGATGGTGAGCATTTCGAATTTTTGCGACAGGAACTTAAGTTGATGCTTTCAGGAATTTCAAAAAATGAGGTAGTGAAGATTGCCTTGGCTTACGAGCCTGTATGGGCCGTAGGAAAATATGCCAAAGAAGCCATTAATCCACAGGAGCTTTCTCAGACGGTCATCTTTTTAAGAAAAGTTTTGGGCGACCTCTTCGGTCGCGCCGCTGCGGATAAAGTTCCTATTCTCTACGGTGGCTCGGTGGAGCCGGCTAATGCTGGAGAGTTGATGAATGGTTCTGGAATTAGAGGATTCTTGGTTGGACGCTCCTCGCTTAATGCTGAAAGTTTGGAGGCTATCGCGAGGGATATTATTTCTTTATGAAATCAATTACCGAAGCACAAGATCTGAATGGCAAGCGCGTATTGGTTCGCGTAGATTGGAATGTGCCCATCAAAGACGGTGTGGTCATCAACAGTTTTCGCATTAAGGAATCACTCCCGACACTTGAATATTTAAAGAATGCTGGTGCAAAGGTCATCATCGCTACGCATTTGGAGAAAGGCGATGTTGAACTGTTACAGCAATTTGTTCCAGAAGGAGCCAGACTTCTACCTAACTTACGGGAAAATCCGGGAGAAGAGAATAACTCCGAAGATTTCGCACGGGAGCTTGCTTCTGGAGTTGATATTTATGTCAATGAAGCTTTCTCGGTTTCTCATAGAAATCACGCTTCCATCATCACTCTGCCAAAGATTCTTCCAAGTTATGCGGGACTGCGTCTTGTGCGCGAGGTTGCTGAATTGTCAAAAGCATTTTACCCTCCGCACCCATTTCTTTTACTATTAGGTGGAGCAAAAATTGAAACAAAGCTACCATTGTTGGAAAGATTTTCCAACATCGCAGACTCAATATTTATAGGCGGAGCTATGGCAAAGTCCGCTGCTACAATGCCGTTTGCAAACAATCCTAAAATTTTTTTCCCCACGGGAGACCTCTCGGCCCTTGATGCCAATGCAGAAACTCTTGAAATATTGAAAGCTAAAATCGTAGAGGCCAAATTTATCATTTGGAATGGCCCTCTTGGTCAGTACGAGACTGGGTATGTTCAATATACGGAAGAGCTGGCTATGGTTCTCGCAGAAGCGAAGGCTAGTGTAATAGTTGGAGGAGGGGATACTCTGGCTGTAATACAAAATTTAAATATTCTCGACAAATTCTCTTTTGTTTCTACTGGTGGTGGTGCGATGCTTGCGTTCTTGGCTCAAGGCACTCTTCCTGGAATCGAGGCGCTTAAATAAGTTTTTAGCCCTATCCACACCAGTAATGTATTTAACATATTTAAATTCCATATACGTTATAATTTAGCTATAGCAACAAGATAACGTATATGGAATTTGGGGGATTTTGGTAAAGGAAAGGGCGCTGGAGAAATCCAGCGCCCCATGGTTTGTCAACTAAGCCATTCCGAGTCATTTTTCCTGAAGTTCTTTCAGGAATTCCTCGAAGGCTAAATTAAGGAAGAGCTAGTTTTATCTTCTTGACGTTGCTTTCAAAATCGTTTTTATCTCCAGCAGTCTTTAAATCGGGGAAGACCCAGATGTGAGCATGTGGTACATCCGCGCCATCTATTTTTGAATAAATGTGATCTGTGTTGAAAGCTTTCTGCTGTGCCAAAGCGATTTTACGCACAACTTCAAAATATTCTCCCGCATTCAGGACGTCCCAAACCCACTGATGGTGATCCTTCGGTATAACCTGTACATGTCCCGGAGATTGAGGGTGGATATCTAAAAAGGCCAGGAAACCTTCATCCTCATAAACTTTGTACGAAGGAATTTCTCCTGCGATTATTTTACAAAATACACAATTTGGATCATTCATATTAATAATTTTGGAAATTTACTAACTGTCCTAGACGGTCGTAGAGCTCAATCGTTTCATAATCTTTGGCCCACATCTCCCAGCCGCGGCCCAGAAATATTCTCCAAGTGCGTCCGGAAAAATTCTGATCATTTTTATGATAAGCCACACAGCCTCGGTAGCTGTAATGCTCTCTAATGAATGCGGTACATGAACTTGATAAGATTTCCCCATTGACACATGTGTTACAAGTCGCGCCGTTAGAAGTTTTGGCGTTGAATTCTGGAGTGCGACACGAATAAAGAGTATTTATAAAGTTGCGACATTGGGAGTCAAGATTCTCCACCCCACTGTCTTTGGCGGGACTCGGGCAATTCTGCGAGAGAGCGGGGCTGAAGGCGTAATCCGACAAAGATTCAATATATCCTGTACATATACTTTCTTTGAAGCTCATTATTCTATATGGAGAGTTCGCCCCTATTGAACCTGTAGTGACGATAGCTCTTTCTCCACCATTTAACACAATATTTTGCATTAATGAATTACCTGAAGGGGACAAGAGAATAGTCCCTTGTGGGATAAGAGCAATGTCAGCAGAGAAGCGCTGGAGCGACCCTCCCTGGGAATAAGATCTTTTGTCTTTGCCATTGCGCAGTTGCCAGTCAGTGATGTCTATGGAAGAGAAGCTTTGATTGTCTATGGTTATGTATTCTTCGTAGGATTGGTAAGTGTATGGAGCATTACCTGAACTGACGGATATGATGGAGCTGTAATTTGAGCTAGATGGCGATGTGCTAGGAGCTTCGCCTCCTCTCGCATTTGCGCTACCTATACTGGTTAAGGTTGTGCCTTGTGTCCAGCTCCATACTTGGTTAGAGTTTGTAAAAGTCGGTGGTTTTGAAGGATCCTTGGGAGAGGCAAGCAAAATAGTGATAATAATCACCAGTATTATTATCCCGACAATGTCGCTACTACCTTTCTGAAGAGATTTGGACATAGAGTCATATTAATATAATGCTAGAATAATATCATGTCGGTCTCTCAATTTCCTGAAATTTTCGAGGCGCTCTTGAAAGAAAGAGGCCTTACCGAAGACTCCATAGAAGATTTTTTGAATCCGGATTATGGCCAATTATACGACCCGTTGCTTTTACCAGACATGGATAAGGCAAGTCAGAGAGTCATTGAAGCTATTAAGAACAATGAGCATATAGTAGTTTTCTCGGATTATGACGCCGATGGCATCCCCGGTGCGGTAGTGCTGTCCGACTTTTTCAAAAGGATAAATTATCAAAATATTTCTTTCTATATTCCTCATAGACATGATGAAGGCTATGGTCTCAATAGTGGGGCGATAGATGAATGTGCCAAACGAGGGGCGAAGCTCCTGATAACAATTGATTGTGGTATTTCTGATGTGGAAGAAGTGGCTCTGGCGAATTCTCACGATATCGATGTCATCATCACCGACCACCATGAACCTAAAGATGTACTACCGGAAGCTCTGGCGATTATTAATCCAAAGAGAAAAGATAGTTCGTATCCATTCCAGGGGTTATGCGGTTCTGCCGTAGCGTACAAGTTGGTGCAAGGCATCTATGGGAAAGAAAAATTCGGTGTGAAGGAAGGGATGGAGAAATGGTCGCTAGATATGGTAGGCATCGCCACTCTCTCTGACATGGTTCCATTGGTGGGGGAGAATCGCATCTTGGCTCGATTTGGCCTCGAAGTGTTGAGGAAGTCTCCGCGTCCAGGATTGGAGAGTCTTTTTAGAAAATTAAAGCTTGATCGCAAAAGTCTAACGGAGGACGATGTAGCCTTTATGATAACGCCGCGCATCAATGCGGCTTCAAGGATGGGTAAGCCGGAAGACGCTTTCAAATTACTTTCTACCGATGATCAGGTTGAAGCGGAAAGATTGGGAGAACATTTGGAGAAAATTAATAATGAGCGCAAGGGAGTGGTAGCCAGTATCGTAAAGGCTGCCAAATTAGAACTTTCAAAAAGAGAAATATTGCTCGGGGTTATTGTGATAGGTAATCCAGAGTGGCGACCATCCTTGTTGGGTTTGGTTTGCAATAGTTTGGTGGAAGAATATTCCCGGCCAGTTTTCGCTTGGGGTCGAGATGGCGATGATGCGCTTAAGGGTTCCTGCCGTTCATACAATGGCTATGACTTATTTAAATTGATGGAAAGCACAAGGGATTCATTTATTGAATTCGGCGGGCATGCCGGCGCTGGAGGATTCTCTGTAACACTAGAACAACTGATTGTTTTGGAAGAAAAACTTTCTTTGTCCCTAGAGACTTTGGCGAAGGGAGATCGAGCGGAGAATAGCAAGAATACTTTGGCAATTTCTCTCTCTGATATTGGAGAAAATCTTTGGCAAACAGTTGTGCAGTTCGCACCCTTCGGTACGGGTAATGAAAAACCGATATTTAAAATTCCCAAAGTGGAAATCAAGGGAATAAAGAAATTTGGCAAAGAAAACAATCATTTGGAGCTAAGCTTGGCTAACGGCATCAAGGCCATATCATTTTTTACTACTCCTACTTCCTACTCCACACTTCTTTCTCCAGGCATCCATGTCAACCTTCACGCTCATCTGGAAAAGTCTTATTTCAGGAACAGACCTGAATTGCGCCTAAGAATTGTTAATATAGAGTCATGATTAAGATTTATACGGACGGTTCATCGAGAGGTAATCCCGGACCGGGCGGTTGGGGATCCATCATTGCTGGGGGCAATGTTGGCGAAGAAGTGGTCGTTGAGATCGGTGGTGAAGAGGCTCATACGACGAATAATCGCATGGAACTTACGGCGGCCATAAAGGCGGTAGAATTTGCCAGCGAAAATTTCCCACCAGATTCTCCGATGGAAATTTATACTGATTCAGAATATGTGATGAAGGGAATTACCTTATGGATACATTCTTGGCAGAAGAAGGGCTGGAAGACGTCCGGCAAGAAGGCTGTGCTCAATAAAGATTTGTGGCAAGAACTTTTAATAGTCACGGAAGAAAAAGAAATTACGTGGAAGCATGTCACCGGACACTCGGGGCATGGCCTCAACGAGCGTTGTGATGAAATAGCTACGAGTTTTGCTGATGGTCTTGAGGTTATTCTATACAATGGAGATAAATCGTCATACCAATTTCTTTAGTTTTATTTTCGGTTTTGTTTTGGCGGTTGCCCTATCTTCTTTTCTCTTCATTTCTCCACTTATATCGCTCCTCATTTTAATTATTGGTCTGGCGATAATTATTTCGGACAGGCAGAAGGAAGCCTTACTCATCTCTTTGTTCTTGATTTCTTTCAGTCTGGGCGCTTTGCGCTATTCAATCAAGGATTTCCACGAATCGGTTGTGCCTGTGGAGACTGGAATAGTGATTAGCGAGCCGGAAGACAAGGATAATTTCAGGCGTTTCGTCTTTCTATCCGATAATGGCGAGAAAGTTTTGGTCAGTGCACCGCTTTATAGTCCGGTTCAATATGGCGACCAAGTGGAAGTGACTGGGGAGTTTAAGATTCCGGGGATTATAGAGGACAAAGATACTTTAAAATCTTTTGATTATGGTAAATATCTTTCTAAAGATAATATTTATTTCACTCTGAATAGTTATGGGGTGGAAATCCTTTCGTCCGGCCACGGCAATTCTCTCAAGTCGGCACTTTTTAAATTCAAGAAAAGTTTTGTCGACAAAGCAAAAGAGATTTTGTCTGAACCATATGCCAGTCTATTGATGGGATTGTTAGTTTCTGGTAAGGAAGCTCTGCCGAAAGATATTTTGGAAGAGTTTCGTCGCGCTGGGGTCATCCATATCGTAGTTCTGTCAGGATTTAACATTACTTTGATAGCCGAATTTTTGAGGCGGATGTTCCAAACTTTATTTATCTATGCCAAGCTTCCGGCTATTCCACAAGCCGCGGCGGGAGCTTCTATCATTGGTATTACCTTATTCGTGCTAATGACTGGAGCCCAAGCCACAGTAATTAGGGCGGCGGTTATGGCTGTTATTGTCATCGGGGCGCGACTCTTCGGCAGGAATTATTCAGCCTCTAGGGCGCTTGTGGGGGCGGGATTTCTCATGCTCCTTCAAAATCCGAAGATATTAATCTTTGACCCATCATTCCAACTTTCGTTTCTAGCCACATTAGGATTGATTTGTTTTATGTCTCCGATTCAGAAAAAATTTGAATTTATTACGGATAAATTAAAGATAAGAGAAATAGTTTCTCAAACTCTAGCTACGCAAGTGGCCGTCTTGCCACTCCTAATCTTCATGACAGGAACTTTCTCCCCACTTTTCCTTCCGGCCAATGTCTTGACGCTTATCGTGGTGCCGTGGACTATGCTTGTAGGATTTCTAGCCATTCTTCTTTCATACATAAACACAATTGTCGCCATCCCTCTTGCTTATGCAGTCCACCTCTTACTCTCTTGGATACTTTTAGTCGCGCGCGTCTTTGCTAACTTCTAGGAAATTCTGTTCGACAACTCTCCAGTTTATATTATCAAAAAAGTCTTCAATATAATTTTTCTTACCGCTGGGTTGGTAGTCTGCGACATAGGAGTGCTCCCACATATCGAGGGCGAGTACAGGGGTGCATTGCAATAGTTGTCCCAAATGTTGTTCGTCTACCCAACTCTGTATAAGTTGTTTAGAAACTGAGTCGTAATAGACCATCGCCCAACCTACACCACGGGTTAGGGCTAGCTTCTTGAATTTCTCCAAATCGAACCCTGCTTTGGCAAATTCGCTATCGCCTGATAATGATTGTGGCCCACCTTCAAATTGTGAGAAGTAAATTTCGTGATTTCGCATACCATTGAATTCGAATGGAAATCGGCGGTTGTACTCCTGTTCTACCAGTAAGTCGTTGGCATTTTTCACATACGCACCATAGAGTTTCAAGTGCTCTTCTATATTTCTCTTAGAGATTCCTTTAAGTTCGGGGATATTGAATTTCTGTTCTTTGAATTGTTTAGTCATGACTACATTATACTTAGTATATTAGATGATGAAATACCACAAACTCTTAAGGCAAAGATGGAGGGAGAGCATTCTAACCGCTCTTTTGGTCGGGAATATTTGTGTTTGGACAGCATTTTGGCAAGAAACTCCGACCAACTTGCTCAAGGTCTATTTCCTAGACATTGGCCAGGGTGATTCTGTCTTTATAGAGACTCCGACGCACAAGCAGCTTCTTTTGGATGGGGGACCTAATAAGAAAGTTCTGGCCGAACTTGGTAAAATTCTACCTTTTGGAGACAAAACTATAGATGTAATGATCGAGTCGCATCCAGATAAGGACCACATAGGCGGATTGCCAGAAGTGGTGAGTCGTTATGATGTCGGATTGTTTATAGAGCCGGGCGTAGAGAGTGAAAATTCTATAGATGATGAATTGCATGCGCGTCTTGAGGCAAAAAATATTCCGCAAATTGTAGCGAGAAGTGGAATGGTTATAAATTTCGGCGATGGGGTGAAATTAGAAATTCTTTTTCCAAACCAAGATGTTTCAAGATGGGAGACAAATGATGCGTCAATTGTTGCCAAGCTGGAGTATGGAGAAAAATCCTTTCTTTTGACGGGTGACTCACCGATAAAAGTTGAAAATACTATGATCTATCTTAATAAACAAATACTTGATGCTGATGTATTGAAGGTCGGGCATCATGGTTCAAGAACTTCCACTTCACTTTCTTTTGCAGAAGCTGTTTCTCCAGACTATGCAGTGATTTCTGCAGGTAAAGATAATACTTATGGCCATCCGCACAAAGAAGTTCTAGATATTTTGTCACAAGTTGGCGCGCAAGTTGTCAGCACGCTTGGAAAGGGCATCATAAAATTCGAAACAGATGGTAAGAACCTCAAGTTAAAGTAAATTAATACCCTCAATACCCTTAATACTATTAATACCATTAATACCATTAAGACCATTATTAATATAATATTTGTTGATACGTTATCATTCCACTGTGGTGGATTATTGACGTATTAAGAATGCAGTACTATAAGATTTGGAATAGAAAGATTTAAAACAGACAGACAAGTCTTCTTAGAGATTAAATTATCCCAGCTTTCTTTAATACTGAGTGAGCGCCATGTTTAGCAATAGTTTTCCATGCTCTAGCTGAGAGAGTAAGAGTTACGGTCTTCTTGAGCTCTGGCACATAGACGCGCTTTTTCTGGAAGTTAACATACTTCCTAACCATACCAGTCGGGTTGAATTGGGTAGCACGAGTGCGGTTGGAGTAACCTCCACCCATCCTAGAGCTCTTGTTTAATACTTGGCAGACCTTTGACATGAGCAATAACATAACATAATTGCTATAATTCGTCTATTCAGATGGATTTTTTCTTCCAAATACTCATACTTATTATGTCCATTGTCATCCACGAGGTTTCTCATGGATACGCAGCAAGGCATTTGGGGGACAGGACTGCGGAATATGAAGGGAGGCTTACTCTTAATCCCCTCAAACACTTAGACCCGATAGGTTCATTACTTGTCCCGCTCTTCTCCTACATTTTAGGTGGATTTATTATTGGTTGGGCCAAGCCGGTGCCTTATAATCCGTATAATCTTCGTCCGGGACGATGGTCAGAAGCTATTGTCGCTGGGGCAGGGCCGCTCTCCAATATCGCTATCGCCCTCATATTCGGTGTTCTCTTGCGAGGTGCGCTTTCTGGTGAGGTTGGTTGGGCTAGTCCGGCATTTATAGAAATAACTAGTATCATAGTGCTTATAAATATAATTCTGGCGGTCTTTAACCTCATGCCCGTGCCTCCGCTTGATGGTTCCAAGATCCTTTTTGCCCTGTTTCCAGCTCATTTTACCCAGTTCAGAGCCTTTTTTGAACGTTATGGACTAGTACTACTTATCTTCTTTGTATTCTTCATCTGGCAGTTGATATTCCCCTTGGTTGTGCTACTTTTCAGCCTTATTGCAGGCGTTCCCTTGTAAATACTGACTTCAGTGAGCGATGGTTGACAAAAGGTAGCTTTGGGTGTATAGTTAGAAAGGAATTAGCCGAGGAGGGCTATATGATAATCATTAGATTTACCGGCGGAGCTGGAGAGCTCGCATCGAGAATTTCATCGGTCTGCTACCGCATACTAGAAGAGTTTGAAGACAATCTCTTCTACATTGTGGCGGTGGCGGTGGCTATTGCGGGCACTATGTATGTCCTTGCCAGCATGCCCCTTCCACCTCACTGGACCAGATTCCCGTGAACTCTTGGGCCCGCTTCCTTTCTGGAAGCGGGCCCAATTTATTTGCATATTTAACCTTCTTTTAGTACAGTAGTGTTCTCCCGTTGGGAGCATTTTTGTAAATGTCCACTATCAATCAGCTGATAAAAAAGAAGAGGAAGAAACTCACCAAGAAGACCAAGGCGGTCGCTTTGACGCGTGGCTTCAATACTTTGAAGAATAGGCCGGCTTTCTACAATTCTCCGTTCAAGCGCGGGGTGGCTATTAAGGTCACCACAAAGACTCCCAAGAAGCCCAACTCCGCTATTCGAAAAATTGCCCGCGTACGCCTGACTAACGGCATGGAAGTGACAGCTTATATTCCCGGCATTGGACACAATCTGCAAGAGCACTCCGTAGTCATGATTCGTGGTGGCCGCGTGAAGGATGTCGGCCTTCGTTATACTATTGTTCGAGGTATGTTGGATGCTACCGGCGTAGAAAACAGGCGACAGTCTCGTTCTCAATATGGTGCCAAGAAGCCTAAAAAAAGTAAATAAGTAAAATAAGTAATACGATGCGAAGAAAACTCAAAGCCAAGCCGAAAATAAATGCTGACCATCTCTATGATTCAGAGAAGGTAACTAAGTTTATTAATTACGCTATGCTCGAAGGCAAGAAAGCTACCGCCAGGAAAGTTGTCTATGATTCTTTTGAGGTAATTAAAGAGAAGGCCAAGAATCCAAATCCTCTGGAAATCTTTGAAGCGGCGCTCAAGAACACTGGCCCTACGATGGAAGTTCGCTCTCGCCGTGTCGGAGGTGCAAACTACCAGATCCCTCGCGAAGTTCGTCCAGAGAGACGCATATTCCTTTCTATGAAATGGATTATAGATGCCGCTCGATCCAAGAAGGGCAAGCCTATGGCAGAAAAACTTGCAGAAGAGATAATGGCAGCCGCAAATAACGAAGGGGAAGCAGTTAGGAAGAGAGAAAACACTCATAAGATGGCTGAAGCCAACAAGGCCTTCGCTCACTTTGCTTGGTAAATTACTCGTTCCGTACTTTTAATAATAAATTTTAAATGCAACGCGACTATCCGTTAGAAAGAGTTCGTAACTTCGGCATCATCGCCCATATTGACGCTGGTAAGACTACAACTAGCGAGCGCGTGCTTTTCTATACCGGTTCCCAGCACAAGATTGGCGAAGTTCATGAAGGCGACACTACTACCGACTGGATGGAACAGGAGCGAGAGCGTGGTATCACTATTACTGCTGCTGCTATTACTTGTTTCTGGAGTCCGACATATGTGTCGGACGAAGATCGTGCCAAGAAAGATAAAAAATATCGCTTCAATATCATCGACACCCCTGGCCACATTGACTTTACCGTAGAAGTGAAGCGTTCTCTCCGTGTGCTTGACGGCGCAGTTGTAGTTTTCGACGGAGTGGCCGGTGTGGAACCACAATCGGAGACCAACTGGCGTTATGCTGAAGAAGCTTCTGTCCCTCGCATTTGCTTTATCAATAAATTAGACAGAACTGGCGCGTCATTTGAGCGCTCTTATAAATCAATTCTCGATAGGCTTTCCAAAAAGGCTGTTCGTTTCCAGATTCCAATAGGGGAGGAAGATAAACACGAAGGTGTAGTAGACCTTTTGAAGATGAGGGCCTACTACTTCGAAGGCGAGATGGGCAATAAGGTTATTGAAAAGGAAATCCCTGACAATCTTGTCGAGGATGCCAAGAAATATCGCAGTGAACTAGTTGAGCGTATCGTGGAGAACGATGAGCGGATGATGAATGATTACCTTGAAGGAAAGGAGGCGTCACAGGAGGACCTCAAGAAGGTTCTTCGCAAGGCCGTTATTGAAAACAAAATTTTCCCTGTCATGACAGGTTCTGCTTTGAAGAACAAGGGAGTACAACTTGTCCTTGATGCTGTAGTTGATTACCTTCCATCTCCACTCGACATCCCTCCAGTCAAGGGCACGCATCCAGATACGGGGGAAGAAGTTATCCGCCATGCATCAGACGAAGAGCCTTTCTCAGCACTGGCCTTCAAACTCCAAGCCGACCCATTCGTAGGCCAGCTGACATTTTTCCGTGTTTACTCAGGCACTATTGAGAGCGGTACTTATATATATAACTCAACTACTGGTACCAGGGAGCGCTTGGGTCGCATCGTTCGCCTTCAGGCAGACAAGCGGGAAGAGGTGAAAAAGGTTTTCGCAGGAGAAATTGCCGCCGCTGTCGGTCTTAAGGATGCCAAGACCTCTCACACATTCTCTGACGAGAATAATCCAATCCTTCTAGACCAAATCAAATTCCCTGAACCAGTTATCTCACTACGCATTGAGCCGAAGACCAAGGCTGACCAAGAGAAAATGGGTCTGGCTCTTAAGCGTCTTTCGGATGAAGACCCAACTTTCAAAATTAAATCCGATCAAGAGACTGGCGAGACTGTCATCATGGGTATGGGCGAACTTCACCTAGAAATTATCGTGGATCGTATGAAGCGCGAATTCGGAGTGGAGGCCAATGTCGGCAAACCGCAAGTAGCTTACAAAGAAACTATTATGGGTGAAGCTGAGGTGGAGAACAAATACATCAAGCAGACAGGAGGCAAGGGTCAGTACGGCCATGTCAAGATTAAGATTAAACCTCTTCCTCAATATGACCCTGAAGAAAAGATTCCGAAGAATGCACATCGCGAACCAGGATTTGAATTTATCGATGCTATCAAGGGAGGTGTGATCCCTCAAGAATTTATTCCAGCAGTTGAGAAGGGTATTAGAGAAGCGATGGATCGCGGTATTCTCGCTGGCTACAAGATGGTAGATATTTCTGCAGAACTTAATTACGGAAGTTACCACGACGTGGACTCATCGGAAATCGCATACAAGATCGCAGCATCGCAGGCCTTCCAAGAAGCAGCCCGCCGAGCTAAGCCAGTTATCCTTGAACCTATTATGAAAGTGGAAGTGGTCGTTCCGGAGAAATTCATGGGAGACATTACCGGCAATCTCTCTGGCAAGCGCGGACAGATAGAAGCTATGGAAGATAGAGGCGAACTCAAGGTGGTGCGTGCTAAGGTTCCTCTTTCCGAAATGTTCGGATATGTCACCATCCTTCGTTCAATGACTGAAGGCCGTGGCTCTTCTACTATGGAGTTCGACCATTATGCAGTCGTGCCGACAAATGTGGCTACTACTATCATCGAAGCTCGAACGGGAGGGAAGTAGGCCTAAAATAAGGATTTTACATAGAAATGCTTGACTTTTTAATAAAATAGGTGTATGATGTGACGAGGAGAGAGTATGTACAAACATGAAGGTTGCGGCGGTCAGTTAGTCCCTGACAGGACAGGCGGTCTCAAATCGGCGGTCTTGAAGTGCCGGAAGTGTGGGTGGAAGGTATCCACTGGCCTGTCATATCTACATTTCGAGATCGCTGCGGACCGAAAGCTCCGGCAACGACAGGCTCGTGCGGAAGAGGAGTAGGGAAGGGCCGCGCGATCCGTAAGGAACGTGCGGCCCTTTACAATTTATAGGGCTTTGTATACTATAGCGCTTACGTGTAAACCGTGCTTTTGCTCTTTGAGATTCTCTCAATATTGGGAATTGTATGGTTTATGCGCGCATTTTGAACTGAAGAAAGCAATGGTTCTCGCGCGCTTTCTTTATTTCAGAATCACTTAACACTTACTATTTAACTATTTATTACTATGGCAGCAGAATTTGATCGTTCCAAGCCCCATCTCAACGTCGGTACCATCGGACACGTTGACCACGGCAAGACAACTCTGACCGCCGCTATCTTGAATGTGCTTCACCGCGCAGGCAAAGAGGCGACCGTCAAGAACGTTGACCAGATAGACAACTCTCCAGAGGAAAAGGCTCGCGGTATTACTATCGCCCTCTCTCACTCTGAGTACTCAACCGATGCAAGGCACTACGCACACGTCGATGCTCCGGGCCACGCAGATTACATCAAGAACATGATTACCGGTGCCGCTCAGATGGACGGCGCTATTCTCGTAGTTGCAGCAACTGATGGCGTTATGCCTCAGACTCGTGAGCATATCCTTCTTGCTAAGCAAGTTGGTGTTCCGAAGATTATCGTCTTCTTGAACAAGTGCGACATGGTAGAGGATGCAGAACTTATCGGACTCGTTGAAGAGGAAGTTCGAGATCTCTTGAAGAAGTATGATTATGACGGCGCAAATGCTCCGGTCATTAAGGGTTCAGCTCTTAAGGCTCTTGAAGCTTCAGGCATTGACGATGAATGGTCCAAGCAAATCTTGGCCCTCACCGACGCACTTGATACTTACTTTGAAGTGCCTGTTCGTGAGACTGACAAGCCATTCCTTATGCCAATCGAGGACATCTTCTCTATTGAAGGCCGTGGTACTGTAGTTACCGGTCGCATTGAGAGAGGCACTGTCAAGGTTGGCGAAGAAGTAGAAATTATCGGCATCAAGGATACTGTCAAGACTACGGTCACTGGTATTGAGATGTTCAATAAGTCTCTCCAAGACGGACGAGCTGGTGATAACGCAGGAATCTTGCTCCGTGGTACCAAGAAGGAAGACCTTCACCGTGGACAGGTGCTTGCTAAACCTGGTTCAGTTAAGCCTCACACTGAGTTTACCGCTGAGGTTTATGTGTTGAAGAAGGAGGAAGGCGGACGCCACACTCCATTCTTCACCGGTTACAAGCCTCAGTTCTATATCCGCACCACTGACGTTACTGGCGAAGTTACTCTCGCCGAAGGTGTAGAGATGGTTATGCCTGGAGATACAGCAACTTTCAAAGTTAAACTCGTTGCCCCTGTTGCTCTCGAAGAGCAAATGCGTTTCGCTATCCGCGAAGGAGGCAAGACTGTCGGTGCCGGTGTGGTAACTAAAATAGTCGCCTAAGGGCGGACAATAAACAATAGACAACAAACAATCGATAAAATTGCTCATTGTAAATTGTCAATTGTAAATTAAATTAATGGCTACCAAAGCTAAACCAACATCAAAGAGGAAACCCAAGGCCGAAGAACCAGTCTCTCGGTTGAGGATTAGGGTTCGTGCTTATGAATCCAAGATTCTAGACCTTTCGGTCAAGCAAATCATAGACACGGCACTGCGCTACGATGCTCAAGTAGTGGGTCCCATCCCACTACCTGTGGAGAAGAAGATATATACGGTGAACCGCGCTGCGTTCGTATACAAGAATGCGCGAGAACAGTTCGAGATGCGAATACACAAGCGTCTCATCGATATCATCAATCCTACTCCGAAGGTAATTGAATCTTTGACCAACTTGTCACTGCCAAGCGGTGTGAACATAGATGTGAAAATATTTTAGGGCAAGTAGATAGTAAACAGTAGATAAAATGCAAAAGATTCAAGCAAAAAAAGTAAATATGACCCAAATCTTCACTGACTCTGGAATTGTAGAGCCAGTGACTTTGGTCAAGCTTCTAAATGGTGAAGACCTTGGAAGTCTGACAGAAGGGGAGATAATTACTGTTTCTGGAATTTCAAAAGGCAAGGGCTTCCAAGGGGTGGTCAAGCGCCACGGCTTTAAGGGAGGTCGTCGCTCTCACGGACAGAAGCATTCCGAGCGCGAGGCCGGTTCCATTGG
The DNA here is from genome assembly GCA_009691335.1 of Candidatus Zambryskiibacteriota bacterium. Classification (GTDB taxonomy): domain Bacteria; phylum Patescibacteriota; class Minisyncoccia; order Phycocordibacterales; family Zambryskibacteraceae; genus UBA5004. The sequence goes on along the minus strand of SICR01000002.1, from coordinate 26,032 downwards.
TGGAGGTGGACGAGCTGGAGGTCGTGTTGCTAAGGGTATGCGCATGGCCGGCCGCATGGGAGGTACTCGCGTGACTGTCAAAAATCTTCAAATCATTAAGGTGTTACCTGAAAGTCTGGAGGTTTTTATAAGTGGTGCTATTCCGGGTCGAAGAGGTACGAAAGTTGAGATAAAGGCCAAATAAAATGGAGACAATGATTTACAGCTTAGAAGGGAAGGAGGTCGGCAACATCACTTTGCCTGACAATATTTTTGCTGTGCGCTGGAACGCTGACTTAGTCAAACAAGTTGTGGATTCACTCCTCTCCTCAAAGAGGAAAAATATTGCTCATACCAAAAATCGAGGCGAAGTTTCTGGTGGTGGCAAGAAGCCTTGGCAGCAAAAGGGTACTGGTCGCGCTCGCCACGGCTCTATCCGTTCTCCTATATGGGTTGGAGGTGGTGTCGCTCATGGTCCGAGGAATGAAAAGAATTATGACCGCAAAGTTTCTAAGAAGATGAAGACTAAGGCTCTCTACACTATCCTTTCTCGCAAGTTTAAGGATGGTGAAGTACTCTTCGTTGACTCACTTTCTCTGAGTGAAGCCAAAACCAAAAGGGCTATCAGTGCTCTAACCTCGCTCTCATCTGTGAAGGGATTTGAAAATATTTTCTCGAAGAGAAAGAATGCGGTAGCTATTGCCGTCGCAAACAAGAATAAAGAAACCGAGCGCGCCTTCAGCAACCTTGGCAACATTGAGGTGATGGAAACAAGAAATTTGGACTCATTAACTCTTCTTCAGTATAAATATCTTATATTGGAAAATCCTGAGAAGTCTGTAAAAATATTGTCCAAAGAAAAATCTGATGCCTAATTTTAATTTAAAGAATCAGAGCGTACTTATCCGCCCTCGTATCACCGAGAAGGCGGCTATTGGTGCGGATAAGTCTAATGTCTATGTCTTTGAAGTCGCGATGAATGCCACCAAGCCTTCCATTACTGCCTCTGTGAAGGCCTCTTACAAAGTCACTCCTATAAAGGTTCGCGTAGCCACCATACCAGACAAGGCGGTCTTTGTTCGCGGTAAGCGCGGGGTAAAAAGGGGTGGTAAGAAAGCCTATGTCTATCTCAAGAAGGGAGACAAGATAGAACTCTTGTAGTAAACAGTAAACAGAAATACTATGAAGAAATACAAACCAACAACTAAATCAAGGAGAATGATGAGTGGTATCAATTACCGCCAGTTCATCACAACTAACGACCCGGAGAAATCTTTGGTTAGTGGTTTCAAGCGCGGAGTTGGAAGGAATAAAAGTGGCAAGATTACCACTCGCCATAAGGGGGGCGGACACAAGAGGCTTTACCGCGATGTGGATTTCACTCTTGATAAATATGATGTACCTTTCACTATCAAATCTGTTGAATACGACCCGAACCGTTCAGGATTTATCGGCCTCGCTCAATACAAAGACGGTGAGAAGCGCTACGTTCTTCTCCACAACACTGCCAAGGTAGGGGATACATTCATCACCTCTGAAAAGGCTCCTCAAACTGTGGGTAACAGAATGCCATTGGGCAACATGGTAGTCGGCACTTTCGTCTACAATGTTGAGTTTAAACATAAGGGTGGGGCAAAAGGCGCTCGCTCTGGTGGAGACTATGCTGAGCTTCTCGCCAAAGATGGCGGGTATGTTGACCTCAAGATGCCTTCAAGCGAGGTTCGCAAAATTCCTGCAAATGCTTGGGCAACTATTGGAGAAGTTTCAAATAATGAAAATCGTTTGGTAAATCTCGGTAAAGCTGGACGCTCTCGCTGGCTTGGTGTCCGCCCGACTGTTCGTGGCACCGCTCAGAACCCGGTAGACCACCCACATGGAGGAGGTGAAGGCCGACAAGGTAGAGGTCGTCGCCGTGCTATCTCGGTGTACGGCAAGCCAACAGGCAAGGGTCAGAAATCCCGCCGAGCCAAGAAATATTCAAATAAGTTTATTGTACGACGCCGAAAGGTCGGCAAGAAGTAAAACACAATTCCCCTAGGTCCTTCCTAGGGGAATTGTGTGATGAGTGAGAAAGGTTGGCAAAAAATAGGAAATAGTGTAAGGTAGTGCTTAATAAGGTCTAAGACAGCAGGGGCTAGTCGTTAGTAGACAGTACATAGTAGATTTGTGGGTGTGAATCCTCTAACTACTAATTATTGACTACTATCTATTGCATAACACCTGCCGAGATCTATTCTCATAAACTGAGACCTTATTAGGTCGAAATTATAAGTAGAAGTATGGAGTAAGGAGTATGGAGTATGAGTAGGTCAAACCTACTTCTTACTTCCTACTACCTACTCCCAATCCAACCAATGGCCATTACTAAAGCCAAAAAGGGAGAAGTGGTTCTAAAGCTCATAAACGCCTTCAAGGGCGCTGCTTCAGTAGTTTTCGTAAACTTCAAAGGTCTGACCGTAGGTAATACTACAGCTATGAGAAGCGCTCTCAAGAAAGAGGGTATCTCTTACTCTGTTGCCAAAAAGACTTTGACGGCACGCGCTCTAGATGAGCAAAAGTTTGAAGGTGAGAAGCCTGAATTTCCTGGTGAACTTGCTCTCGCGTGGGGTGAGGACTTGGTCGCTCCGGCTCGCGGTGTATACGGCTTCGTGAAGAAATTCCCCGAGAATTTGAAAATTCTCGGTGGAGTATTTGAAGGTCGTTACATGACGAGTGCGGAGATGCTTGGTATTGCGCAGATTCCGTCAATGGATGTCTTGCGTGGCAAGTTTGTTAACATTGTGAACTCGCCGATTCAGCGATTCGTGATTGCTCTCAACGAAATCGCCAAATCGCGCCTATAATTATCAATTTACAATTCTCAATTTTAAATTGGGTCTTGAAAATTGATTGAAAATTCTAAATTAAAAATTGAAAATTAATTAATCCCAATGAGTGAAAAATTAGAAAAAATAATCAAGGAAGTGGAGGAGATGTCCGTCCTTGAGTTGAATGACTTGGTCAAGGCATTCGAAGAGAAGTTTGGCGTCTCGGCTACTGCCGTAGCAGGCCCAGCTGTTGCTGCTGGTCCAGCAGAGGAAGAGAAATCAACTGTAAATGTTGAACTCTCCGCATCAGGCGACAACAAGATTGCCGTCATCAAGGTCGTTAAGGAAGTTCTCGCACTCGGTCTTAAGGAGGCTAAGGACCTCGTAGACGCAGCTCCTTCGATGCTCAAGGCAGATATGAAGAAGGAAGAGGCAGAAGCTCTCAAGAAATCTATTGAGGTGGCAGGAGGAAAAGTCTCGTTCAAATAACCACTACCAAAATCTACTCAATCAAAAACAGCGCAATTGCGCTGTTTTTGATTGAGTGTAAAATGCTGTGCATGAAGTCCGTGTCCTACATTTTCGGCGGAGAAGCTAAGGTCAAGATAATGCGCCTCTTTGTCTTTAACCCCGGGTTGGTATTTAGCACTTCGGAAGTAGTCCATAGGGCTAAAACAAGCTTAACCACCGCTCGTCGCGAGCTTGGGGCTCTCATCAAAGCCGGGTTGGTTAAAAAGGGTGCCAAGGGATACATACTTAATCGCTCTTATCGTTATCTTACAGCCATTGGTAACTTTCTTATAGATGCAACGCCGTTCTCCGAAAAGGAAATAGTTAAAAAAATTTCTAGTACCGGTAATATGAAACTAATTTTGATTTCTGGGGTCTTCCTGCACAATCCTGATTCTCGGGTAGATATCCTTGTTGTGGGGGATAATATTAAGCAATCTAAGCTTCTCTCCACTATGTCTTCCATTGAGGCCGAACTTGGCTCTGAGCTTCGCTATGCTGTCTTTGAAACCTCTGATTTCCAGTACCGTCTGGGCATCTATGACAAACTTATTCGCGACATTCTCGATTCTAGACATGAGAAAATTCTCAATAAATTAGGCCTTCAGTCTATTCCACAACCAAGCAACGCTATCCACAGGGCATGATTTGTCTTTATTTGTAGGTGTATAATTACGCCATACCCCTCGAAAAGTGGTAAATTAACAGCTTAAAGCGTTTTCAGGTAGTGAGGGAATGTGAAAGCTCGCTTACACAGAGCCCGAGTGAACCTGAAAACCAACATTCAGTTAACATATGTTATTGAACACATGGGGACAGGTATTGCAGCTCTCTTTTCAGAATCTTTGGATCGGAGTAGTCAATTTCGTCCCGAACCTTGTAATTGCAGTGGTCATCCTGATACTCGGATGGCTAATCGGAGCTCTTTTGGGCCGCGCAATCTCGCAAGTATTCAGATCTCTTAAGATTGATGACGCTTTGCGTCGCGCTGGCTTCGAGTCGTTCCTCCAGAGAGGAGGTGTTCGTCTTGATGCTGGAGCCTTCTTAGGGTCCCTGGTAAAGTGGTTTGTAGTTGTAGTCTTCTTGATGACAGCACTTGAGATCTTGGGTCTTGTCCAAGTCAATCTCTTTATCAAGGAAGTGGTTTTGGCCTATCTTCCTAGAGTACTGGCTGCGGCCTTGGTACTTCTAGTTGGAGGTGTTATCGGTGATGTGGTTGGTCGTGTCGTCGTTACGGGAGCAAGGACTGCTGGCATTGCATCAGCGCACTTTGCTGGCGCTATCGCCAAGCGAGCTGTGTTGGTATTCGCTATCCTTGTAGCTCTCTCGCATCTTGGCATTGCCGCTGCGTTCAGTCAGACCCTCTTTACTGGCGTTGTTATCGCTATTTCTCTGGCTCTTGGCCTTTCATTCGGCCTTGGTGGTCAGGAAGCGGCATCTCGATTTATAGAGAAACTTCGCAGTGAAATGAGTGGTAGTAACCAATAAAACAAGAAGTATTAGCTAGATAATACTTTAAGTTAGCAAAACCCCCTCTAACGAGGGGGTTTTGCTTTGGTGAAATTGACAATTCTTCTTGATTTATATACTATATTTGCCACAAGCGCTTTGTCGCTTTTTGTTTTGATAACGTCTAAAAATGACCCGCTCATCCATTAAAGGCCCATATGTTGACCCTCGCGTTCTTAAAAAGATAGAGGGCAAGAAGCCGATTCAAACCGGCGTCATTAAGACATGGTCGAGAGCCTGCCAGATAGCCCCAGAGATGGTCGGATTTACCTTCGGGGTGCATAATGGCCGAGACCACATAGAAGTATTCATCACCGAGGACATGGTTGGACACCGTCTCGGTGAATTTTCTTTAACTCGCAAGTTCGTGCGTCATGGCGGTAAGATGCAGAAGGAAATGGAGACCAAGCAAAAGGAGGCTGAAGTCTCTGCGGCCAAGGCGGCGAAGGGTGCGACGGAATCAAAGAAGTAAGAAGTAAGAACATGCAAGAAGTTAAAGCAGAATTGAAAAATTATCGACAATCTCCTCGTAAGGTGCGTATAGTCGCTGATACGGTACGTGGTAAGAGAGTTGAAGAGGCTATTACCATTCTTTCCTTTGTGCCAAAGCGAGCAGGGCTTCCTTTGCAAAAGCTTGTGGCTTCAGCCGTAGCGAACGCCAAGAACCTTTCAATACCGACTGAGAATCTAGTCGTAAAATCAATCAGCGTAAACGCCGGAGCCACGCTTTATCGCCGTCGGCCACGCTCTAAGGGTATGGCTAACCCAATAAGGAAGAGAACAAGTCGCGTTAGCGTAGTTCTTGCCGAGAAGATGGTTCGACAAGCTCACCACAAGTAATATGACACATACAGTACATCCATATTCACATCGTTTGGGAGGACTTCGCGACTGGAAGAGTCGCTGGTTCTCGCCTAAAGGCCAATACAAGACGTATCTTCGTGGAGATGTTTTGCTGAGAGAGTTCCTCGAGAAAAAGCTTAAGGGATTTTATGTCGCCGATATAGAAATAGAGAGGAGTGCTAAGACTCTTCGTGTCATCCTCTCCACTTCGCGTCCGGGTATGATAATCGGTCGACAAGGAGATGGGGCAGAGAAGCTTCGCTCCGAACTCAAGAAGCTTCTGGCCAAGCATAATCTTCTGGATGCTAAGGTTGATTTGAAGCTTGATATCAAAGAGGTCAAGAATGCCGAAGCTAATGCTGCCATTGTGGCTCAGATGGTAGTGGAAGGTTTGGAGAAGCGTTTGCCATTCCGCCGCGTGATGAAGTCTACCTTGGAGAAAGTGATGGCAAATCGCGATGTTAAGGGGGTAAGAGTGTTTCTTGCTGGTCGCCTCGGAGGAGCGACTATGAGTCGTACAGAGGACAGAAAGCTTGGTCGTATTCCGCTTCAGACTCTACGCGCTGATGTGGATTATTCTTGCACTAAGGCACTCATGCCTTACGGCACCATTGGGGTAAAGGTCTGGATATACCGCGGAGATATTTTCGAAAAAGATTCTAAATAATTTTTAATACCATGTTATTCCCAAAGAAAGTTAAATATCGTAAGTGGCAGACCATGAGGAGAAATCCGAACAGGGTTGGAGTCGCGACTCGTGGTACTACCGTCGCTTTTGGCTCCTTCGGTCTTAAGGCCCTTGCTCCTGCACGTGTAAGGAGCAATCAGATAGAGGCAGCTAGAAAGGTTCTCTCACGCTCAATAGGCAAGACTGGCCGTCTCTGGATACGTATTTTCCCAGATATGCCTTATACCAAGAAGCCTGCCGAAGTTAAGCTTGGTAAAGGCAAAGGGGACTTGGAGGGCTATGTCGCTCCGGTTTTGGCGGGCAGGGTACTCTTTGAAGTCGATGGTACTACTGAGCCAATCGCTCGGGAGGCCTTGCGTAAGGCTGGTACCAAGTTGCCTATTAAAACAAAAGTAGTCAGTAGACAGTAAACAGATATGAAGAAAACAATTTATACAGGTAAGGCAAAGAATGATTTAGTAAAAGCTCTCTACGAAAAGAGGCAATCTCTTTCCGCCTTTAGATTCGGTGAAGCTGGTTCCAAAACTAGGAATGTGAAGGCCGGCAACGCTACGCGAAAAGAAATTGCCAGAATTCTCACAGAATTAAATAGACAATGAACAATAAACAATTAACAAAAGGAAAAGTAATATCCGGCACTGTCATCTCCAACAAGATGAAAGATACTGTGGTCGTACTTGTTGAACGCTATCAGAAACACCCGAAGTATCAGAAGTTCATCAAGCGTTCAAAGAAATTCAAAGCACATGATGCTGGTAATACTGCCAATGTTGGTGATAAAGTACAGATTGTCGAGACGAAGCCAATCTCGAAAGACAAGCATTTTAAGCTAGTCCCTAGAACATAGTACCTAATCCAATCACATGATTCAGCCACGATCCATCGTACAAATTGCAGACAACTCCGGCGCCAAGCTCGGCAGAATTTTCAAGGTACTTGGAAGTTCGAAGAAGCGCACAGCTTCCATCGGAGAGCTGGTAGTTCTGTCGGTACAAAAGGCAGAACCAAGAAAGCAGGTTAAGAAAAAGGATGTGCTCTTCGGCATTGTGGTCAGACAGAAGGCCTCCTTTAGGAGAAAGGATGGCACTTATATGCGCTTTGATGAGAATGCTGTTGTAATCTTAGACAACGCCAAGAAGGAACCCTTGGCTGGTCGTGTCTTCGGACCTATTCCGCGTGAGATTGGGGAAAGGGGTTTCCAGACTATTATTTCTAAGGCACCAGAAGTAGTCTAGTTTGACTACGCTCACTATAAATAATCATTATGCACGTTAAGAAAAATGACAACATAATAGTGCTTGCGGGCAAAGACAAGGGCAAGGTCGGCAAGATATTACGCGCTTTTCCGCGCGAGAATCGCGTCTTGGTTGAGGGGGTAAATCTGAAGAAGGTTCATGAGCGTGGCAAGGCCAAAGGCAAGGGTCAGATGACAGAAAAGAATTTTCCTATACACGCTTCTAATGTAAAACTTCATGGAAACGCTTAAAGTAAAATCAAAAACTCTCCCCGGGTACAAGAATCCTATGCAGGTACCGAGGATTTTGAAGGCGGTGGTTTCTGCTGGAGTCGGCTCATTTAAAGACAAGAACAAATTCAAAATAGTTCTGGACCGTTTGGCCCGCATCACTGGACAGAAAGCCTCTCCTCGTGGTGCCAAAGTCTCTATTGCTACCTTCAAGTCTAGAGAAGGTGATATTGTCGGTTATCAAGTAACTCTGCGAGGTCAGAGGATGCATGATTTCTTAGAGAAGCTTATTCATATTGCTCTTCCTCGTACCAAAGACTTCCGCGGCATCTCGGCGACTGCGGCGGATGAAATGGGCAATTACACCTTAGGTATCAAAGAGAACACCATTTTCCCAGAAACTACCGACGAGGAGCTCAAGGACGTCTTCGGCTTTGCCGTTACTATCGTTACTACAGCCAAATCCAAAGAAGAGGTGATCAAATTCCTGACCCATCTTGGCTTCCCGTTTAGCAAATAATGTGTTAAAATCGCTTTTCTCATGGCCAAGACATCAGTAATCGCAAGAAGCAAGAAGAAGCTCAAATTCTCTACTCGGGCTACTTCGCGCTGTTTTCGTTGCGGTAGGAAGCGCGGATATATGAGAGACTTTGACCTTTGCCGTATTTGCTTCAGAGAGCTAGCTAATGAGGGCAAGATTCCAGGTGTCAAGAAGGCTTCTTGGTAATAACAATTTATGGACCAGATTTCTAATTTCATCATCAAACTCAAGAATGCCGGTAACGCCGGGTTGGTTTCTGTTTCCACTCCATTTTCAAAATTGAAGTTCTCTATCGCTCTCGCACTGAAGAAAGAGGGATTTGTCAAAGATGTTGAAGAAAAAAGCGAGAAAGGAAAGAGGGTAATGGTTCTCACTCTATTCAGCGAGAATCGTATTTCAAAAATTAAGGGAGTAGAGAGAATCTCTAAGCCTTCAAAAAGGATTTATAAAAAGTCGACAGAACTCCGTTCTGTAAAAAATGGTTATGGCGCTCTCATACTTTCCACATCAGCTGGCATAATGACCGGACGTGACGCCAAGAGGGCCAAGCTTGGTGGAGAAGCTTTGTTCTCAATTTGGTAGAAGCAAAAATTATGTCAAGAATAGGCAAAAAATTAATAACCCTTCCGGAAAAAACTGAGCTTACAATCTCAGATAGTTCTGTTTCTGTAAAAGGTCCTTTAGGAGAACTTTCCCGAGAACTTCATCCAGTTCTAGAAGTCAAAGTAGAAGGTAATATTGTTACGGTTGTACCAAGGAAACTAACTCTCGAGTCTAGAGCGCTTTGGGGTACTTATGCATCACACATCACCAACATGGTCGCTGGGGTAAACAAACCTTTTGAAAAGAAGCTTATCCTTGAGGGCATTGGCTATAAATCAGAAGTCAAAGGAAATAAAATCGTTTTTGCCCTTGGTTTCTCTCACCCAGTAGAAGTAGAAATTCCCAAGACTCTCAAGGTGACTGCGGAGAAAAACTTCATAACCGTCTCTGGTTCGAATAAGGAAGAAGTTGGTCAGTTTTCCGCCAAGATTCGTGCGCTGAAGAAGCCTGAGCCATACAAAGGTAAGGGTATGCGTTATGAAGATGAGGTGGTGAAGAGAAAGCAGGGTAAAAAATCTGTTTAAGATTTTTCAAAACATTATGTCAATTTCACGAACACAATCTGCTAGAGACCGTAAGCGCAAAAAGATTAGAGCGAAGATTTACGGCACTTCGGAGCGTCCTCGTTTTTCAATATTTAAATCGAACACCGCCATTTACGCTCAGCTTATTGATGACGACAAGGCCGTAACGCTTGTATCTGCCAAAGGTAACGATGCTTCTAAAGTTGGTGCAACTATTGCCAAAGAGGCAGAGGCCAAGAAGATTGAGTCAGTAGTCTTTGACCGTGGTGGCTATGTCTATACCGGCAAAGTTAAAGCTTTGGCCGATGCGGCACGTTCTGCCGGTCTTAAATTTTAGCCCAACTACATTCACTATAAATAAATTTATGGAAGAAACATTAAATACAACTGAAAACACAATTCCAACTCCAATCCCTGAGGTTGTTGTACCTGCTGCGGAACCACGACAGGATAAAAGAGCTTATAGCGGAGGAGGAGATCGGGGGAGAAGGCCAAATCGCCGAGGCCCTCGTCGTGACGCTCGGGTCAAGCCTGAATTCGATCAGAAAATAGTCAGTCTTCGCCGGGTTACCCGCGTTATGGCTGGTGGACGCCGTTTCAGCTTCTCTGTCGCTCTTGTGGCCGGTAATAGGAAGGGTCAAGTCGGTGTTGGTCAAGGTAAGGCATCTGATACCCCGCTCGCTATTGAGAAGGCTTTTCGCGATGCTAAGAAAAATATGATAACCGTAAATACCACAAAGGAGATGTCTATCCCTCATGATGTTGAAGCCAAGTACGCGTCTTCGGTGGTCAAGATAATGCCCGCTCCCGGTAAGGGAATTCTCGCCGGCAGTTCGGTGAGAACAGTCATCGAATTGGCAGGTCTCAAGGATGTTGGAGCCAAACTTTTTTCTCGAAGTAAGAACAGTGCTAATAATGCTTACGTTGCCATTAAAGCTTTGAGGAAGTTGGAAGGCACTAAGATAAAGGAGCGCAGTTAAACCAATGCAATTCCATACTCTCAAAAGAAAAACAGCCAACAAGAAATCCCGCCAAGTCGGGCGCGGAGGTACGCGTGGTAAGACTTCCGGCAGGGGAACCAAGGGTCAGAACGCTCGTGCTGGCCACAAGAATAGGCCTGAGCTTCGTGACTTCATCAAGCGCGTACCCAAACTTCGTGGCCGTGGCAAATCTTCCCTTAAGTCTTTGCAAAAGAAGCTCGGTGGGGCCGCTCTCAAAGAAAAACTTGCTTCTAAAAAGAAAAAGAAGCTGGCTTCTAGCGCCTAATCTCTAGAACATAATCTAAATGTCAAAATTTTTTGAAAAGTTTCGGCTGATATTCAAAGATAAGCAATTGCGAAATCGTATTTTCTTTACTCTAGGACTCCTGATCATTACCAGGATTCTTGCCATCATTCCTTTGCCGGGCATAGATGCCTCGCGCTTGGAGAGTCTTCTTGGTGGTTCTGAGTTTTTAAACCTCTTAAACCTATTTTCAGGTGGTGGCTTATCCAATCTCTCCATTGTGATGCTTGGCGTCGGTCCTTATATCACCGCATCCATCATCATGCAGCTTATGACTGTGCTCTCCCCTAAGCTCAAGGAGATGTATCAGGAAGAAGGAGAGGCCGGTCGACGCCGATTTGCCCAATACTCTCGTCTTATCACCATTCCTTTCGCTATCGTGCAGGGTTGCGCCTTCATCAAGCTCTTGCAGGGGCAGAATATTTTGCCAGCGATGCCGTTATATGTGATGGCTATTAATGTCCTCATCATCGTGACAGGATCAATACTTCTTATGTGGATAGGCGAGCTCATAACTGAGTTCGGAGTAGGGAACGGTGTTTCGCTAATCATTTTTGCCGGTATCGTAGCCACTTTGCCAGCTTCCATAAGTCAGCTTATCTTTACCTATGACCCAAGCCAGTTACCTTCATATGTTGCCGGTCTGGCTGTCGCTCTTCTCGTGACATTTGGGGTAGTAGTAGTGACTGAAGCTGAGCGACCTATCCCTGTTACTTATGCCAAGCAAGTTAGGGGTGGGCGCACCTTTGGCGGAGTGTCTACTTATCTTCCACTCCGCATCAACCAAGCCGGAGTTATTCCTATCATCTTCGCTCTATCCCTACTCCTCTTTCCTAGGATGATATTCCAGTTCCTTTCTCAATCAACCGTTGCGACTGTCCAGTCTATTTCAAATACCGCTCTAAATATATTGGCCAACAACTGGTTCTACACTAGTGCCTACTTCGTCTTGGTGGTGCTCTTTACTTATTTCTATACCGCGGTCACATTCGATCCGGACAACATCTCTACTAATCTTCAGAAATCAGGAGCCTTTATTCCCGGCGTCCGTCCCGGTATTTCAACCGCTGATTATATTTCCAGAGTTCTTACCCGTCTTACTTTAGTTGGTGCTCTTTTCCTAGGTGTTATAGCAATACTTCCGTTAATCCTGCGCTCTCTGACCGGCGTTGAAGCTCTGGCGTTCGGTGGCACGGCTCTCCTCATCGTCGTTTCGGTCGTTATCGATTTGATTAAGAAAGTAGACGCGCAAATTAGTGCTAGAGAATACTAGGAGATAATAGATAGTAGACAGTAGGATTCTTATTTGGTTTCTATTTACTATCTACTATTTACTGTCTACTATATACTCATGCTCCACACAGTTATTTTCATCGGCCGTTCAGGCTGCGGCAAAGGCACTCAAGCCGATCTTATTAAGGATCGTATCAATCGCCTTGATTCAGATAAGAAATCGATTATTTATGTCGAGAGTGGTGAACATTTTCGGCGTTTCGTTAACGGCAATAGTTATTCTTCCAAACTCTCACGTCAGATTTACGAGGCGGATGATAGACAACCTGATTTCCTAGCATGCTTTATGTGGAGCAATCTCTTGTTAGAAGAGCTTGGTGACAATATGCATATTGTTTTTGACGGTGCAGCCCGCTCTCGTCCCGAAGCAGAACTCTTGACCATCGCTCTTAAGTTTTATGGTCGCATTAAACCGGCAGTAATTTATCTCGACGTTTCTCGCGCTTGGTCTGAGAAACGCTTGCTCTCCCGCGGTAGAAGTGATGATGTCAATATTTCTAAAATAAATAAGCGCTTGGATTGGTTCGACAAAGACGTATTACCGGCGATTGAATTCTTTAAAAATAATCCTTATTACCGCTTTATTGAGATAGATGGCGAGCAGTCGATAGAAAAGGTTCATTCTGATATCATAGCCGCTTATGACTATCAGGCTTAAGACAAGAGAAGAAATCACCATTATGCAAGAGGGTGGTAAGCGCCATGCTCAAATACTCTCCGAACTAGCTTCTATAGCCAAGTCTGGGGTCTCTACGCTTGCTCTAGAAGAAGAAGCTTTAGCAATGATTAAAGCCATGGGGGACGAGCCAGCCTTTCTCGGCTATCAGCCAAGTGGTGCCAAGCGTCCTTACCCTGCGGCACTGTGTGTGTCTATAAACAACGAGATCGTTCACGGTATCCCCAATGAAGTTGAAAGGCTTTTAAAAGAGGGAGACATTGTTTCTATTGATCTTGGTCTTATGCATAGGGGACTCATTACAGATTCAGCCGTTACTGTGGGAGTTGGTGTAATTGATGATGAAGCTAGAAAACTTCTTCATATTACAAAGCTTGCATTGGATAAAGGTATAGAGGTGGCAAAGCCGGGGAATACTGTTGGAGACATTGGGTATGCTATTGCCCAAGTAGTAGGTGGGAGCAAATTTTCTCTTGCGGAAGATTTGGCCGGCCACGGAGTGGGGTATAGCGTACACGAAGATCCATTTGTGCCAAATGTTGGAGAGAAAGGAGAAGGAGAAAAGTTGGTTCCGGGTATGGTTCTCGCCATTGAACCGATGCTAAATACCGGTGGTCCAGAAATAAAACTCACCAAAGATGGTTACACTCTCGTTACAAGAGATGGTTCAAGAAGCGCTCACTTTGAACACACGGTTGCAATTACAGAGAAAGGAAATATAATTCTAACTTCTGGCAGCGAGGGAATATGAGAGCTTGCTCACATAGAGCCCGAGCGAACCTGAAGCAAGGCGAAGCCTTGTCATTCCAATGACTAACAATATCCCGCACCCAAAGAAAGAGAGAACATTTACTGCAGTAAAGCCAGATGGGATCCAAAGAAGTTTAGTGGGTGAGATTATCGGAAGATTTGAAAGGGTCGGTCTTAAACTTGTGGCTATAAAGATGCTCGTGCCCAATGAAGCTCATATAGAAAAGCATTACACCTTAGACCCAGAGTGGCGCCGGATTACTGGAGAAAAGACTATCGAAGGCTATAGGTCCAAGGGTATGGAACCACCTATCGATGATCCCTATAAGATAACGGAGATAATCCTAGAGAATCTCAAGAAGTATATGACCTCTGGCCCTGTGGTTGCCATGATTTGGGAGGGTGCGCATGCGGTCAAGATTGTTCGCAAGCTTGTAGGTGGCACAGAACCTTTGACGTCAGATGTCGGTACTATAAGGGGAGACTATGTTTTGGACTCTTATTCTATGTCAGACAAGGATAATCGCTCTGTTAGGAATCTCATTCACGCTTCTGGTTCGGTAGACGAAGCCAATAAGGAAATAGCACATTGGTTTAACTCTAATGAGCTTACAAACTATCGTTTAGTGCAAGAAGAGATCATTTATGATGTTAATTTAGACGGTATTCTGGAGTAAGGTCAATAGAAAATACTTTAGGCCATTCGTCTATACAATATGCACAGCAAAAACCTTTTTGAAACGTTATAATAGGTTAGGGTTATTTGAGGTATTATCTAGCTAAAACATATTCAGGGATCTCGAATCGTCCGCGGCCTCGGTTGCGTACTGAGGGAACCCACCTAGTTTAAAAACTAGGGTATACCAAAATAACCCTAACAAAAATCCCGACTTCGGTCGGAATTTTTGTTAAGATATTGAAATGAAAGTTAAATTACTCTTTTATTCCTTTGCTGCGGTAGTAGCAGTAGCAATTGCTCATAAGCTGGGCATGATTTTCTATCTATACTGGACGACATTTTGGTTCGATAATTTCAGCCACCTTCTTGGCGGGTTATCGATGGGATTATTTGCCTTTTGGATATTTAGAAATCTTTGTGATTTCAAAAATCCGCTAAGTTTCAGAATGTTGGCCATGTTTATATTTTTCTTAGTGATAATTATCGGCGTCGGCTGGGAAGTATTCGAATACATTTATGACATTGCCGATCCGCAGGGAGGAGAGACTTATTGGCAAGATACGACTTATGACCTCTTCGCCGATTCACTGGGAGCTATTATCGCGAGTATTATAATTTATAAAAATAAACTTTATGCCTAAGCTGACTGCTTATGGTGGAGCGGGTACTGCTACTGGCGCAAATTTTTTGCTCGAGTTTACCAGCTCTTCATCCGAACTTAAGACAACTAGGGTACTGGTTGATTGTGGGATGCTTCAAGGTTTGGCTGATGCTCCCAGCATCAATCGAGAGAGGTTTCAATATGATGCGTCTTCAGTTGACACTCTCTTTGTAACTCATGCTCATATCGACCATATCGGACTTATTCCGAAACTTTATGCCGAAGGATTCAGAGGAGAAATTTACTCTATTCCTGAGACCAAAGAGATTGCAAAACTTCTGTTGGCAGATGCGGCGAAAATCAACAATGCCGACGAGACTCCTCTGTATACTTATAACGACATTAGCGGAGCGATGGACCTTTGGAAAACCATTGCTTATCATGTACCAAAGGATTTTGGCGAATTTAAGGTCGAATTATATGATGCCGGGCATATTTTGGGTTCAGCAATGATCAAATTCACATCAAAGAATGGTAGTACCATTCTTTGTACCGGAGATATTGGAAACTCTCCCTCCGTGCTTTTACCAGACACGGAGAAAGTCAGCGGTCTGGATTATCTTCTGATTGAGAGCGTATATGGTGACAAAAATCATGAAGATCGCGAGCTTCGGGAGGCAAGATTTAAGCAAGTAGTGGAAGAGTCAATATCGCGCGGTGGTACACTTCTTATTCCGGCGTTTTCTCTCGAGCGCACTCAAGTGATTCTTTATGAGTTAAATAAACTTTTTGAATCCAAGAGTATCCCTTCCGTTCCTGTATATCTTGACTCGCCACTGGCGATAAAAGTGACAGAAATATTCGAGCATGTAAGAGATTTGTACAACAAAAATACGCAGAATGAGATTAAAAAGGATAATAATATTTTCAAATTCTCCCAATTGAAAGAAACTGCCAGTATACGTGATTCACGCGAAATAGCGAAGGTGTCCGGGCCGAAAATAATCATTGCTGGTTCTGGTATGTCTACCGCTGGGAGAATTGTCGGACATGAGGAAATGTTTTTGCCGGACAAGAACTCAACTCTTCTTCTTGTGGGTTATCAAGGAGTGGGGACTTTAGGTAGACAAATCGAAGAAGGAGTGAGGTCTGTCGTTATTGATGGCAACAAGATAGAGGTTAGGGCGAGAGTGGAAAAAATAGAAGGTTTCTCTGGTCACGCGGATTCTAATGCTCTTGTGGATTTTGTATCCGAGAGCAAGGATACTTTGAAAAAAGTTTTTGTAGCGATGGGCGAACCCAAATCCTCTATCTTCCTTGCCCAACGCCTACGAGATGAATTAGAGGTAGACGCAGTCGTTACCGAGAAAGGTAAGGTTTACGAAATAGATTTGTAATCACTTGGCGGTGAAACAGCCAAGTGGTTAACCAAGTGGTGAGTGGTGAGTTACCTGACAGATTCTAGAATCTTTTTGAAAGTTTCTGGATTGTTTTGAGCGAGGTCGGCAAGAATCTTTCTATCAAGAGCGATGTTGGCCTTCTTTAGCATGGGGATAAATTTGGAGTGGGAGAGACCGAGCTCCTTAAGTAAGGCGTTCATACGGACCTGCCAGAGGCGGCGGAAGTCACCCTTCTTGTCTTTGCGGTGAGCGAATGAGTAAGTGCCGGCGTGGAAAATTGCTTCATTAGCCTGGCGCTCCTTGGTCGAACGTCCGAAGCGGTAGCCCTTAACCTTACGGAGGGTATTTCTCCTATTTTTGAGCGCATTTACTCCTTTCTTTACTCTTGTCATGGTGGTTATTTAATGTTTACGAGGAATCTGCTCCTCTCTTTGTTGCTCATGTGGAATTCGGAGTTCTGATGTTTGGCCCCCTTCTGGTGGCGGTTCTCCTTGGCATTGAAGTGGTTCTGGCCTGACTTGCGCGTCAAAAGCTTGCCCTTCTTGGTGATTTTTATGCGCTTGCTATAGGACTTGTTGGTCTTCATTGACATAGAATTGACAGAACTCTATAGTACGGATTTCTAGCCATTTGTCTACTGTATTAGCTTAAGCCTTGGTGAAGGCTGGGTTAAGCTCGCTCTATAATGACAGTCATACCCTTAGGGCTCTTCTTGGCTGAATCGGCTATCTTGTAATCTACGGAGACAAACTTGAGCATACGGTCGATGCGCTCCCTCAGGAACTTGTCATCGAGGTACTTGGCTCTGCCTGGTAGGAAGAGATCTACCTTGACCCTGTTGCCTTCAGAGAGCCACTCGGAGGTCTTCTTGGCTTTAAGCATAAGGTCGTGGTCACCAGTGCCAAGCTTGACTTGCACGGTTTTAACCTCTACAGAATGAGACTTCTTGGTGAGCTTATTCTTCTTGTTTTCTTCGTACAGATATTTGCCAAAGTCGGCAATCTTGGCCACTGGCGGGATGGCGTTGGGAGAGATTTCTATCAAATCTAGTCCAAGTGCTTCAGATTTTTTTAGGGCTTCTTCAAGTGTAAGCACTCCGAGATTTTCTCCCTTTGGTCCGATAATGCGCAATGTGCGTGCCGAGATGCGCTGGTTGATGCGAGGTTCTTGCAACTTCTGTGTATAACTTATTGTTGGCCTCATTATACACTATAAGTAATGGAATACAAACATAATCCACCAACTCTCGCTGAGTTCAGGCACGCTAGGAAGCCTGTAAAGAATGACCGCATCCAACATCTGATGGCATTGACCGGTTCAGAAAAGTTTACCGTCTATATACACAGGAAGATTGGTTCGTTGGGATTCTTTTTCTTAATACTTATTTGGACAACCCCTTGGCTGGCATGGAACATATTTGCTCCTGCTGCCATGCGTTTTGACCCGGCACCAGCTTTTGCTATATGGTTGTTTGTTTCGAATATCCTACAGCTAATACTCATGCCTGTAATTATGGTCGGGCAAAATATTGAAGGTAGGGCTGCGGAATGGCGCGCTCAGATGGACTTTGAAATAAATCAAAAGGCCGAAAGGGAAGTAGAAATTATCATTGCTCATCTGGAAAACCAGAATGAACTCTTACTGGAATTGGCTCGTAAGATAGAGGGGAGGTAATTGCGCACAACTCGTTTTTATAAAAGAGTAAGATTGGACAATGGAACACGAAGAAACATTTCTTGCTCTGCTTACTGATAAGGCGCACTGGCAGTTTGAGATATTTCTCATAATTATTTTCGACGTTTTGATAGGGCTTCTCCTCTGGCCTACTATCAAAAAGTTTATTTTGCATCACAAATCAGACGATGAGCGCATAGAGGAGTTGGAGAGGAGAGTGAATGAGCTTGTGAAGTAATGGTCAGCGTTGTCCGCTAAAATAGTCGATTAAGAAAAACTCTCATCCTTTTGACTCTCAAGAATATAAACTTTGTACATAAATTTATTATAGTCCTACTTCGCTAAAGCTACGAAGAACACTGCTTCTTTATAAACAAAAAACCGCGTTAAGCGGTAATTTGAGTCAAAGTTTTACAGTGCTGTGCACTGTAAAGCCTTGGCGAAGCAGTGGAGGTGATGGGATTGAACCCATGTCCATGAAGATGTCCAGTATGAGTCTACAAGCTTAGGATGATTTTTGTTCTCGGCTTTCTGACTATAAATCAAACAAAACACCAGAAAGACAAAGCTCTAAGTTTGGCCCCATCTCGAGCATTGATGGGATTACAATCCGACAGATAAAGCGTCTACATGCCTATGCCGGACAGATCAGCATGGAGACGGAACGCTACGCGAGCTTACGCCCTGACGTATGCGAACTCAAAGTCGTTTGCCGTAAAGTACGGCGAAACAATTGACTTTGCTCGTGAGACAATTGAGTCTGCACTTAAATTTTGAAGCGGATTAAAGAGTCACTTCAGCTCTGCTTGCACATACTGGGCTGTCAACGTGTCAAAACTGACACCCCCGTATGGGAAAAATTTACAATGAACGTTTTAAGTCTCTTTCGACATCACGTTTTTTTATCGCTTGGCGTTTGTCGAACTGTTTCTTGCCACGGGCGATAGCGATGTCGAGCTTCAGAAATCTACCTTTATTATACACCGAAAGTGGCACAATTGTCAATCCTTTCGTATTCTCGGCATCTCTCAACTCCTGTATTTCCGCCTCTGTCAATAGAAGCTTTCTTTCCCGTAGAGAGTCATAATCTGTGGGTGCGTTTTTGGGCTGATACGGAGGGATGTCGGCGTTGAGCAAATACGCTTCTACTGCTTGTCCTGAGCGTGTCGAAGGGCGCACTCCTATAAACGATCCGCGCAAATTTGCCTTACCTGCACGGACAGACTTCACTTCAGCACCAATAAGCTCAAGACCTGCGGTAAAGCGCTTGAGAATTTCGTAGTCAAATCTTGCTTTTTTATTTAAGGCCAAGGCCATGCTAGGAATGATACCAAATTTAAGTATAATGCAACTCATGCAAATGAATGACCGGTTCAAGAAAACCAAGAAAATTCTTATAAAAAAAGTTCCCATCAAAGGTTCCCTCCCTCCGGTTCGCGGTCCGTTGGGGCAGATCTTTCTATCTTTGATTATTTTTTTGCTTCTGGTCAGCGCTTACTCATCTCTCTCTGGCCTTTCTTCTAAAACTTCGGATGTCCCTCTCTCTGAGCTTGCTCAGGACATAACGGCAGGCTCGGTTTCTGGCATTGTCATAAGCGGAGATAAGCTTGCTATCACTTACAAAGACGGTGAAGAAAAAATTTCCAAGAAAGAAACAAATACCGCTCTGACCACTACGCTGAAAAATTATGATGTCCCCGCAGACGCTCTATCTGAAGTAAAGATTGAGGTGAAGAATGACCAAGGCTTTCTTTATTGGTTCTCTTCTCTCGCTCCTATCATTCTACCCATTCTTTTTATCCTTTTTTTCCTCTGGTTTCTCTCAAGACAAGTGAAGGGCGCAGGCATGCAAGCATTTACCTTCGGCCAGTCCAAAGCGCGGATGATATCTCCGGGTGATCTAAGTCAGAAGGTGACCTTTAAAGATGTTGCCGGTTCCAAGGAAGCCAAAGAAGAGTTGCGTGAGATCGTAGATTTCTTAAAGAATCCGAAGAAATTCTTGGACATTGGAGCTAGGATTCCTAAGGGCATTCTCCTTATGGGTGCGCCGGGTACGGGCAAGACTCTTCTTGCTCGAGCAGTAGCGGGGGAGGCTGGAGTTTCATTCTTCTCCATTTCCGGTTCTGAGTTCGTAGAAATGTTCGTGGGGGTTGGAGCTTCACGCGTGCGCGACCTGTTTGACTTGGCCAAGAAAGCCGCTCCAGCAATTATCTTCGTAGATGAGATAGATGCAGTTGGGCGAGTGCGAGGTACCGGAGTTGGCGGAGGCAATGACGAGCGCGAGCAAACACTCAACCAGATTCTAGTTGAGATGGATGGCTTCGAACCAAATGAAAAGGTCATCGTTATGGCTGCCACCAACAGGCCGGATGTCTTAGACCCAGCGCTTCTGCGCCCCGGCCGATTCGACAGGCGAGTAACACTTGATCTTCCGGATAGGAAAGACAGGGGAGAAATTCTTTTGATACACGCGAGGAAGAAACCGTTTGCCGAAGATGTGAACCTATCTGTAATAGCCGAACGTACTCCGGGATTCTCCGGTGCGGATCTGTACTCGCTTATGAATGAAGCGGCCATACTTGCCGCACGCGAGAACAGGACGACGGTGGCCCAGTTCGACCTTATTCGCTCTATTGAGAAGGTTATGCTCGGACCAGAACGCCAAAGTCATTTGTTGTCGGAGAGAGAGAAAGAACTCACTGCGTATCACGAAGCCGGTCACGCTCTCGTCGCTTCCGTCCTTCCGTATGCTGACCCGGTGCATAAAATATCCATTATTTCTCGTGGTCGAGCGCTCGGCTTCACCATGAAGTTACCATTGGAGGAGCGCAAACTTCAATCGAAGAAAGAATTCCTTGACGATATCGCAGTGGGTCTCGGCGGATATGTGGTGGAGAAAAATATTTTTGAAGATGTGACTACCGGTCCATCCAATGACTTGCAGGTCACTACTGCTCTAGCTCGCGATATGGTTACCAAGTATGGTATGTCGGAGAAGATGGGTCCTATTGCACTTGAGAGTTCGGGAGGTAAGCCTTTGTTTGGCACCGGAGTGGGGGATAAAGATTATTCAGAACAAGTTGGTTCTCAAATAGACGCGGAGGTGTCTAAAATTATCAATGACGCCGTTAGAAAAGCGGAGAAAATTATCAAAGACTACAGAGAAGTTCTCGATGCTATCTCAAAGAAGCTTATAGAAGTAGAGACTATTGAGCAGAAAGAGTTCGAAGAAATTCTGGTATTACATGGAATAAAATTAAAAAAGAAGAAAGATATAGAACATCAGAAATAACAAAAAGCCCCCGCCATTCGGCGGGGGCTTTTTGTTATTTACCCATGCACCTTTGACACAGACCTTTATGCGAGAAAATCTCGTATACGGCTGACAAACCCACAAGAGTGTAGACTACTGTCGCTGCGGTTTCTGGCAAGTAATTACCAATGCCGTAGCCGAGTACCTCTAGACCCCAGTTGAGAGCACCAATGATGACGAGGATGAAAGTAACTTTATGCATTTTTGTTAATTAACGTTAAGCCTTTTCGACCTGTATTTATTTTAGCACTAACTTATTTTCGTAACATCAAGTTATGCACAGACGGATTTAAAGTGGTTCTGTGCCGGAAATCTTTGAATTTACTAACTGCATAATCGTATCCTTAACATCTTCTGGGTTGGGGATTCGTTTGAAGATAAATTCTCTCTTGGAAGCAGCCGTCTGGACTACGATGTCGCCGTAGGAGAGTATCGTTTCAATCAAGCCGTGGGTATGGGTAGATACATCCTGTACTTTGTGGACATGGAGCTCAGCGACCTTCCTATTGAAGAGTTTGAGTTGTTCAAATTCAATAATGCGGTGATTGGTGATGATTACTATGTTTAATGTATACATAGTGAGGTGGTAGAAAGCAATTAGCCAGAGGAGGAGGTACCAGACGCTTGAGACAAACCAAAACACTTCCTCTAGAGGAGTATATTGAGGAGTGTTGTGGAAAACAAACCATATGATTGTGGGGAAGAGTGCCACTATGGCAAAGAGAGTTAGTGGAAGTACTATCACGAAATAGTGTTGTCTCAGTACGAGTATGACCCGCTCGCCCTCCTCCTGCTCTTGGAAGCTCAGTGCCGATTTTGTGAAAATGGAGAAGAGTTGTTCGATCATGGGATAAGTCGGTTAAGATCCAAGTCCGCATAGAGGAGAAGGCACGCGCAAAATAGGGTGATGGATCCGACGAAAAATACGGCGGCCAATTTCTTCGGCTGGGTACCGATACCGAAGCGTGTCAGGTGATAGAGGATGGTGAAGACTATAGTCCAGAAGCCTATAAATGATATTGCTACTGCAATGTTGAGGAATATCTGAATTGGAAACAACATAGCTATATATGATAGCACCATTTGGCGGACTTCCGCCTTGTTTTCGAAAGTCCAATTTTGTGCGCGTGCTAGGGCTCGAACCTAGGACCACCGAGGTATAAGCTCGGCGCTCTACCAACTGAGCTACACGCGCAAGTAGAATAAATATAGCAAAAAATGTAGCCGACCGCTCTAGGCCCACTTTCTAATGAGGTGTTTGAGAAATCTTCTTAATTTGAAGACTTCCCTGTGGAAAAAGGGTGAGAACCATTCAATAGAGGCACCGAAGAACATAGCTCCAGAGAAGAATGTCGTCTGTTGGATGAAGCGTGATGGTACATCTAGGCCAAATAACTTCTGAGCATAATATGTGCTCCATCCGATGGAGGTGATATTTGTTTGCTGTCCGGCTTGATCGCGCAGGTATTGTTCGAGTAGCGTCAAAGGACAGTTGCCATAGTATGACCACAATATGAATATCGTGATGAGTAACCCCGCCTCCCACGGTCTGAAGCGTTTGTAGCGGAAGCTTATAAGAAGTCCGATAATTACCGCCACGATAGTCAGGAAGTGTATAACAGCTGTCGTATCTGCCCAAAATGCGTAATTCATTGCAATTATTTTAGCATGCTATTCAAAATGTATTTTTTGGGAGTTGTGTTCTAGTCGTTCTTTGATGATCGGATGTTTGGAGAAAGTCACATCTTCCTTGACTAATTTCTGGGCTTCCAATCTGGCGGCTTCTACCATTTTCAAATTCTTGATAGCTTCCATACCAATGTCGGATATACCCCACTGCTTGGTACCAGCGAGTACTCCTGCACCGCGCTGTACGAGGTCGAACTCCGCTAGTTCAAATCCATTTTTTGCTGTGGTGAGAGCCCTTAGTCGCTCCAGAGTTTTATCTGACTTACTCTCTGCGAAGATGAAGCAATACGGCTGGTGAGTGCCACGCAGGACTCTTCCTCGAAGTTGATGAAGTTGGGCTAGGCCAAACCTCTCCGCTCCTTCAATAATGATAAGCGAGGCGTTCTCGACATTGACTCCCACTTCCACTACAGAAGTGGCGACCAGTATGTCTATCTTGTGCGCTTTGAAATCTTGCATTACTTTCTCCTTCTCATCTGGCTTCATTTTGGAGTGAAGAATTTCAATACTGTAGTCTTGGAAAATATTTTCCTTCAATCTCCTTGCTTCTTCTTTGACAGATTTTGCAAGCACAGCCATCTCCTTGGTCGGGTCTGGTTCATCTATACGTGGGCATATGACATAGAGTTGTCGGCCAGCCCTTAATTCTTTCTTTATATCTTCATACGCCAGAGCTCTTTTATCTTGAGTGATTGTCTCGGTAATTATTTTTTTGCGTCCTGCTGGCATTTCGTCTAAGAGTGTGAGGTCTAAGTCGCCATAAAGAGTGAGAGCAAGAGTGCGGGGGATAGGGGTCGCTGTCATCGACAACAAATGTGGAATGACCTCATGCTTGGTTACTAACTTCTGCCTCTGGGTTGTGCCGAAACGATGTTGCTCGTCAACTATCGCCAGCGCTAAGTGTTTGAACTTGACGGACTTCTGTATTAGCGCATGAGTGCCTATGAGCACCGTGATTTCTCCTGATGCCACCCATTTGAGGAGCTGAGTTCGGGAAATTTCAGTTGAGTCATCTGGATTAATCTTGGAAGGGAACTTGCGACAGCCACTTCCTGTAATAAGAGCGATGTTAATTGGAAGGTGGGAGAAATACCTTATAAAGGATTCAAAGTGTTGCTGGGCCAATATTTCAGTAGGGGCCATATAGGCGGTTTGTAAGGTGCCGAAATCCTGGTCCTTAGGCTTAGAAGTCGCTATGGCATAAGAGACAGTAGCGGCTACGGCGGTCTTCCCGGAACCCACATCACCCTCCAAGAGTCGCGACATAGGATGACCCTTGTGGAAATCGTCAAGTATATGTCTAATGGCTTTCTCTTGTGCGCTAGTGGCGGTGAAGGGGAAGCGTTTGATAAACGGCTCAACATCTTTGAAATCTTTCTCAATAATGTATGCTGCTTTTTCTCGCGCTTCTTGTCTTGATCTCTGTTTCTCAAGCTGGATGAAGAATATTTCTTCGAAGGCGAAGCGTTTGCGAGCTATTTCTGCATCGTTGACTTTCTTGGGGGTGTGTATCCAAATTAAAGAAGTTTTTAAGTTAGGAAGTTTATAAGTTTTTAAAATCTTTTCTGGAATCGGATCTTCTAGTTCGTCGAGAATTCCAGAAGAAAATATATTTTGTACCTTGTGATAAAGCCAATTAGAAGTTACTCCGCGAGTTTCTGGATAGACAGGGTAGAGAGAGTGTGGATCTCTAGAATTGAAAAGTGTTGGGGCTGGTTCAATCTTTGGATTAGAGAAATAAAGTTGGCCGTTGCGTAGAGAAACCTTGCCTTCTACTCGCACATACGAACCTTCGCTTAGCATCTTGGCAAGATAGGCTTGATGGAACCAAACTATTTTTATTTTACCACTCTCATCTTCAACCGAGCCTTCGGCCATGGAGATTTTCTTGCGAAAAGCTTTTTTCATCTTCAACCCTGTGAGCTTACCGAAGACTACAGCAGTGTTCCCCTTCTTCAAATTTTCAATACTTGTAACTTCTGCAGTGTCGCCGTAGTAGTTGGGGAAGTGGTATAGGATATCCTCAACGGTCTCCAAGCCTATGCGCTTGAGCGCTTTCTCTTGAGCCGGCAGAATGCGTGATATTTCAGTCAATCTGTCTTTTATCTGCATCGTTCCATTTTACATAAAAAGGAAGTGCCGCACCTTGTGGTGCGGCATGTGTTACTCGGTCACTAGCTCAATAGCAGAGCAGTTGATATTTGCTGTGTACTTGTCGTGGAAGGTAAGTCCTATCCCCAGAGTTCCCACCCGATACTTAATAGTGATATCTAGGAAAGTGGGCAACCAACGGTCATTCTCCAGTACCTGATCCAAGACGATGTCCAGCTTCTGGAGTTTGAGAATGAACCCCCACTTAGGGTATCGTAATTCTTGTGGAAGGGTAGCCTTCATGCTCCGTGAGTTATCGCTTGTTGAGTCGAATGAGCCGTGTAGTTCCCGTATCGCTCTCCAGTAACTCTTGTTTCCGTCACGAAATTTCTGGATGGTGTCACCACCATCCTTGGTTGGCGTCAAAGGCTTTTTGAGATTACCCTCATCATCAAGCGGAGCCTGCTTTGCTTCGTAGCTACAGAGTTTAGATTCGGTAAGAGCCAATTGTAAAATCTCTTCTGGGGTTTGAGCGTGGGAGATTCCCGCGCTCAGCAAGCTTAGGCTTACGAACACTAGGAATCTCTGCATATGCCCTCCGTGTTTGTGTGTCTGGGGACTACTATACATAAGAAAGAGGGATTTTTCCCGTCCTAGACACTACAATCTCGCGGGTCAGTGGGAAACATACCTAAAATATGATAAATTGGCGCTTATTGGAGACGTGGCTGAGTGGTCGAAAGCGCCTCACTGCTAACGAGGTAGGGTTTAAAAGCCCTCATGAGTTCGAATCTCATCGTCTCCGCAAAAATTTGAATTCCAAATTTTTGCGGTGTGTATTAAACAAAGTTCGAATGTATTTTGCTGATAATCCCGACTCCGACTAATCGCACGCGCTCCGCGCGTGCGATTAGTCGGCATCAGGGTTGCTTTCAAAATACATTCGAACTTTGTACAATGAATACCGCCAAAATTGAGGGTGGTGTCGTTACAAAACCAAGCGTTCAAACAATTCAAAAAATCGCCAAGTCGTTAGGCGTTCCTATTGAGGAATTATTAAAATAAAAGTATTATATAAGCATATGAATTTTTTAAATAGTACATCATTAGTTA
>SICR01000001.1 GCA_009691335.1 Candidatus Zambryskiibacteriota bacterium | reverse complement strand
AAGTATTATTGGTATGGCTTTCCATTCATCCATCTTAGAAGGATTTATATCCCATGACTTTTCAAACATTCAGAGTATTCCTCCGAATTTTTGGAATAAGACGAGGACCAGTATGATTTCTCATAACAAGTTTTTTTAACCTGATAAGGTCTGAGTTCAAACCAATAGAAGACAAGCCCTAAGACCATTAGCACTATTATTATTACGTACTTATATTGTTTTAATTTTTCCATATTTCTACCTATATTTTATATACAGATTCATATCTGAAATTAGTTTATCTAAAACACCAAAAATATTTACGTTGGTTAATCCTGTTCCAATTGATTTAATTGGTGAATTTGAATCAACAATTTTGTACGCTTGAATGTAATTGTTAATTTGGTCTACTATATTTGTATCAACTGGAATTGGTAGGTTTGGGTTAACTAGTTTTCCATCAGCATAGCTGGGAACACTATTAGTAAAAGGGGCTGTATTGTTTTTAAGAGTGTTTATTAAGGTAAGAATCTTAGTATCGATGTCAACAAGTTTTATGTTTTTAGTATCTGTCTGTGATGGAGTAGTAGTTTGAGCGGAAGTTTGTGATTTGCATTCATTTAATTGATTTACTAAACCGTCATATTTCGACTGTAGAAAAGTGTTAAGAGCCTTAGACTGCTCTATTTGAGCTAAAAGGGTTGGGTTATCTACCTGAATTGTTTTGATAATTGTATTGGTGACTATTTCTGGTTTGGGTTCAGATTTTGTTTGCTTATCAGTCTGCTCAACTACAGTACTTGTTGCAGAGGTAGTAACAGAATTAATTTTTGGCTGTTGATACGTCTCTTTCTGTTGAGTAAACCAAGATAGCGGATTCCACCATACGGCTGAAACAATCTGTGGAATAGCCAAGGCTATTACTAGTGTAAATATTATTATTTTATTTTTCATAATTTTTTATATAAAAAGCTCCTCGCAAGGTGGTGGCTCTGCCACCCACTGCCAGTTTCCCGGCAGGGCCTACAAAGCATTCCTCACGAGGAGTTTTTTGCTTTGTAGGACTTTGACCATGCCCCTGTTGCCAAAGGTTTAGGTCATTCCACTATTTAGATACAACCGTATATTATCATAAAACAATAAGTTTGAATTATTATCAGATCTGCTGGAAAAAGTACCAGAATGTGGCTATAATACGTGTATGAATACACTACTCTTGCCACCAAGCATTAACGTAAAGAGCCGCCAAAGTAGAGATTAAGCTTTCTTCTCTTTATAAATCGTATGTTTCCTGACGATCGGGTTATATTTCTTAAACTCAAGCTTTCTCTCGACTGATTTCTTGTTCTTGGTCGAATAATAAGTGTGGCCCTTGCCCACGCCATTTTCATCCCCTACGGAGACAAATTTTATCAGATGATCCTGTGACATAGGTTATTAGAATACCTTAAACTTGAACTTTTGCAAGTCCGATCGTTTTCCATTAAAATGGCTGAATTGCGTCGGTGGCGGAGTGGTCAATCGCACTAGACTGTAAATCTGGCGCCCTATGGGCTACGCAGGTTCGAACCCTGCCCGGCGCACACTTCAAAAAATGGCTCAAGTATGAGTCATTTTTTGTTAGGTTGAGGAGAGAAGGAACTGATATACTTTAGATATGAAAATGCTTCTTACATCAAACGGATTTTTGGACATTTCTCTTGAAAAATATTTTTTGGATCTTGTTGGTGATCGCAAGAATCTTAGGGTGGCAATTATTCCTAATGCCAGCGATCCTATCGAGTGGGTTCCTGAAAAAGAAGGTGATCCAGTAAGTGCATATGTCGCAAAGTTAACTCGTCCAAACGATGTAGATTACGGAAAAGGGAAAGACTATGATTACTTTATAAGTAAGGGCTATGAAGTAGCCATTGCGGATTTAAAAGAGGATCCCATGGAAGTAAAGAAAAAGCTAGAGAGTGCCGATATTATCGATGTTTGGGGTGGCGATGGAAATTGGTTACTTGATTGGGCAAAGAAAGCTAAACTAGATACATATTTGAAAGACATCTTAGATAGGGGCACCGTGTATGTCGGAGCGAGTGCTGGTAGTTGCTTACTTACGCCCGATATAGGTTTGGGCTGGTGGACACCTGAGTGGAATTTGGATCATGTCGGTTTAGGGATAGTGGATTTCATAATATCTCCTCATAATAAAGAGGTTGAACTGTCTGCGAATATTGAGAAAACGAATAAGCTCAGGGAACAGATGCAATCACATATAAGCTATCCTTGGAAAATATACTTTCTCCAAGACGGTCAAGCCATCAAGATTGACGGTGACAAAATCGAGCATGTCGGACCCGGAACAAAAACATGTATCTAATGTAGTGTATTGATGGGTAGGGTAAATCATCTTTTCATCCAAACAGCCAAATTGGGTATGTAGGGAATCGTGCCATAATCCATCAAACTAGTTCTAACGTCCTCTATTACGTTGCACAAGTGAAAATTTCTCTAAAGTACCTAGACATCATAGGGATTTTTGGGTTCGAACCTAAGGATTAAATTTTAATATACAATAAAGCACATGTGTGGAATCATCGGCTATATAGGGAAAAGAAATGCACCTGACATCGTGATCGATGCTCTTAAGCGTGCAGAAACTCGAGGATATCATGGGTTCGGTGTCGCCGTGTCTACTGGCAACAAATTTGAGATTCGTAAGAAAGGTGGAGAGGACTGTTTGGGTGATTTTCTGGAGCTTGTTAGTAAGTCTCTTCTGCCTAAGTCTTCATACGCTTTCGGACACAATCGTTGGGCGACCCATGGAACACCGGAAGATAGGAATGCGCACCCCCATCTTAGTCAAAGCGGTCGACTCGCCATCGTTCACAATGGGATCATTGAGAACTACTCTGTTTTGAAAAATACTATTGAGAAAGAGACAGGAGTTTCTCTAAAGCTTATTTCAGACACGGACACAGAGGTGCTTGTTAACTGGATAGAATATGTTCAGAAACTGTCAAAGTTGTCTCTAAAAGAGGCGATGAAGAGTGCTTTGGAAAATGTTGAAGGAACTTTTGCTTTTATTGTTGCATCACTTGATGAGCCGGGTGTTTTTGTCGGAGCAGTTCGCGGTCGAACAATGCGTATTGGTGTTGGTGAACATGAAGGAGAGAAAGAATTTTTTATCGCATCTGAAGTTTACCCATTCTCACATTACACGCAAACGTATGTAGTTATTCCTTCACACAAACTTATCTCTGTTACCAAAGATGGATATATAGTTGAGGATACAAGAACTGGATTGGTGGAGACACCAGAATTAAAGAAATTAGAGATTACTCTACATGCCACCGAAAAAGGTGAATACAAATATTGGATGGATAAAGAGATCCACGAACAGCCGAGAATGATTGAGAATGTTCTTCAAGGAAGAGTCGATCTTAGGGACAAGAGCGTCATCCTTGGAGGGATAAAGGAATACGAAAAGGATTTGGCAAATGCGTCAATACTCCATATTGTCGCTCATGGGACATCTTTTAATTCTGCCCTTCTTTTTAAATATTGGTGTGAGGCTATAGCGGGCATTCCTGTAAATGTTGAATTGGCCAGTGAGTTTCGATACAGAAAAACTCTAGTTAGTAATGGGTCATTCGTAATAGGAATATCGCAATCTGGAGAAACGGCCGATACAATCGTAGCTCTCGAACACGCCCAAGAATTGGGGGCGACAATTCTGGGTATTTGCAACGTTGAAGGATCTCATATGTCTGAAATGACAGATGCAGGGATTTTCCTGCGAGCAGGCAGAGAATTAGGAGTAGCTTCTACAAAAACCTTCACTGCTCAAATGGCGGTAGGGATGATGCTCTCCTTACACTTAGCAAGAATAAAAGGCGTACTTCCAGAAGGTAGTTACCAAGAGTTATTCGAGGAATTACAATCCCTCCCACTTTATATTGAGGAAGTGCTTTCTTTGGATAATCCGAACATTAAGCTTGCTCTAGAATTACTAAAAAATGCCTCAAGTGCGTATTATATTGGAAGAGGAGTATCGTACCCAATTGCGCTTGAGGGAGCTCTAAAGATAAAAGAGATTGCCGGTATTCACGCTGAAGGATATGCCGCCTCAGAGATGAAGCATGGTCCAATTGGGCTTTTGGATAAGCATATGCCGGTGGTTGCTATCGCCACGTCGTCTTCTCAGATAGATAAAATGATTTCTAATATTAAGGAGGCTCAGGCTCGAAAGGCTCCTGTCATTGCCCTAGTGACTCGAGGCAATCCTAACAATGTCCCAGCGGATATTCATATTGAACTTCCTGAGGTCAGAGAGGAATTTTCACCTTTTATAAACATCTTACCTCTCCAAATACTGGCCTTTCGTCTCGCTCTGATGAAAGGTAAAAATCCTGATAAACCGGAAGGTTTGGCCAAATCGATTACGGTTGAATAGACCTATCCATTCTTTCCGCCCAAACAGCTAAGTTCGGTATATACGGAATAGTCTCGTAATCTGCTAAACTAGTTCTAACGTCCTCTATTACGTTGCACAAGTTAGTATGAATGGAATGAAGTGAATGAGTGAATGGGGTCTCAGGTACCTTTTGTAACCATACGGGGATGGTCAGTGGATACAGAAGTAAATAAAGAAGTATAATTTAGAAACTACTCGAAAGCCGGGCCAACCAAGAAAAGGTGCCTAACCCCAATTCCCCACATGTCGGACATGTGGGATGTAAGCGAGGTCAATCGGCAAAAGCCTCCACGCACAAAGGGGGGCGAAATTCGACCCCCTTACCTTTTTATATTTACCTGTAGTGAGCGCAATTAAACTATTTTGCTACAACTTCTTTTCTTGAAACAATGGTGCTTACTCGTCCAGACTTGGAACTTTTTTTCACATCGAAAATAAATTGACCAGAGATATCAAGGTTAACTAAAATAGTGCCTCCTGAGAGAATCTTGTTCCCTATCATCATAGAAGCTACGGGATTAAGTATTTTATCTTGAATCATTCTCTTCAACGGTCTGGCCCCGTATTGCGGGTTATAACCCTCTTTGGTTAGAAGCTCAATCACAGAATCCGTGACAGAAAGTTCAATCTCCTTCTCTACCAAGCGCCCCTTGACGATATCTATCTGGATTTTGACAATCTCTCGAATAGCGTCTTTAGAGAGAATATCAAAGATAATGATGTCATCAAGGCGGTTCAAGAATTCGGGCTTGAAATGATCCTTCAAAGTAATCAAAACTTTTTCCTTAACTTCGCCATAATTTTCTTTGTCACCTTTGGAGAAGCCGATGGACTGCATCTTGTCTATATATTGAGCACCAATGTTAGAGGTCATAATGATGACCGTGTTCTTGAAATTGATTACGCGCCCTTTAGCATCTGTCAGACGACCGTTATCTAAAATCTGCAAGAGAATATTGAATACTTCCGGATGAGCTTTCTCTATCTCATCGAAAAGAATGACCGAGTATGGCCTATGGCGAATGGATTCGGCAAAGCTGGATCCTTCTTCAAAACCAACATAGCCTGGAGGCGCGCCGATAAGCTTAGATACCGCATGCTTCTCCATAAGCTCGGACATATCCACTCGTATAAGCGCCTTATCATCGTCGAACAGGAATTCTGCCAAAGCCTTGGTAAGTTCGGTCTTGCCCACACCAGTCGGACCTAAGAATATAAATGAACCAATAGGGCGGTTCGGGTCGTTGATACCCGCGCGTGAGCGCTTGATAGTATTTGAGATTTTAACAACAGCCTCGTCTTGTCCGATAATACGTTTCTTGAGGTTGTCATCCATACGGTAAAGCTTTTCTGCTTCTTCCTCGAGCATCCTATATACTGGGATACCAGTCCAACGACTGACAATAGAAGCAATGTCGGATGAAGTAATTTCTTCTTTGAGAATACGGCGCGAGCTCTGGAGCTTCTTGAGGCGCTTGGCTTTAGCATCAAGCTCTCGCTCTAGAGCAGGGATTTTACCATAGCGAAGTTCGGCCGCACGAGAAAGGTCAGCACGAATCTCCGCCGCCTCCGCCTCTAACCGAAGAGTTTCAAGATTTTTCTTTATTTCTTTTATCTCACTTACGACTTCCTTCTCATTTTTCCACTTAAGCTCTATCTCGGAAGTCTTTTCGCGCAGGTCGGCAATCTCCTTATTGATAACTTTGAGTCGTGACTTAACTTTGGGATTCTTTATTTCTTTTTTAAGAGCTTCCTTTTCAATTTCGAATTTCATTATCTTACTTTGCGCTTCCTGAAGTATGGGAGGCATATTTTCCAAAGAAATTTTAAGGTATGAAGAAGCTTCGTCTATAAGGTCCACAGCTTTGTCTGGTAAAAAGCGATCAGTAATGTAACGCGATGAGAGATTGACGGCGGCCTGTATGGCATCATCGGTGATATGGACACCATGGTACAACTCGTAACGCTCCTTAAGACCACGAAGGATGGTCATAGCATCTTCAACTGACGGCTCCTGAACATAGACTGGTTGGAAGCGACGAGTCAGAGCGGGATCCTTCTCAATATGCTTCTGATATTCGCGAATAGTAGTAGCCCCAATAGCACGGAGTTCCCCGCGAGAGAGTGGGGGCTTCAACATATTTGAAGCATCCATTGAGCCTTCGGCGGCGCCGGCACCAACAATGGTATGTATCTCGTCAATAAATAAAATTATTTTGCCTTCCGACTTCTCTATATCCTTGATGATATTCTTAAGACGTTCTTCGAACTCTCCACGATATTTTGTACCAGCAATGAGAAGACCTAAATCGAGAGAAACAAGTTCCTTGTCGCGCAAAGACTCCGGAACATTTCCAGATGAGATGCGAATGGCCAAACCTTCCGCAATAGCAGTCTTGCCAACTCCAGCTTCGCCGATAAGGATGGGGTTATTCTTGGTGCGACGAGAAAGGATTTGGATGATACGAGAAATCTCGTCGTCGCGACCAATGACCGGGTCGAGTTTGTTGTTCTTTGCCAATGCCGTAAGAGAGCGGGTGTACTTGATGAGAGATTTAAACTTCTTGGGCTCCTTGAGCCCATCGGTAGTAGTCTTCTTGAGTTCCTCTAATACCTTGATGATTGTCTGACGATCAATCCTAAACTTCATCAAAATATCTCTGGCCTCACCCGGCACATCGAGTACGGCGATAAATAAATGTTCGGTAGAAACGAATTCATCTCCGAGGGATTGAGCAACCTTACTTCCCGTCTCTATAGTATGAGCAAGCTCCGGAGTGAGATAAATCTGGTATGAAGGAGAGATGGTCTGGCTGGTCTCCGGAGACTCTATCGCATCTAAAACGGAATCAGTAAGAAAGATAGTATCAACATCCATCTTGTCGAGTATGGAGATGGCTATTGATTCTTCTTGCAAGAGAAGTGCCGCCAATAAATGTATCGGATTGACGTGGTTCTGACCGCGCTCAATAGCCAGCTCATGAGCTCTGCGGATGACCTCCTTTGCTTTGGTAGTGAAGTGATTAAATGGCTGCATGCTTTAGTTTTCTGCTTTCGGCAACATATTTTATCACAAATTGAGAATTGGGACAAAAACTTTTATAGCTTCGTCTAAATCTTTTTTAGTAGTAAATCTTCCGAAAGAAAAACGAAGAGTGGATTCTCTTAATTCTTTTTTACCCAACGCGGCAATGACCGGAGAACCACTTTCCCGTTCATCGTAAGAGCAAGCACTACCGACTGAAACTATCACACCCAACTTGTCCAATTTCAAAAGTAGAAATTCAGAGAGAGCGCCGGGTATAGACATACTGACGATATTGGGACAATGAACTTCGTTTGAACCATTGATGATAGCCTCTGGAAGCGCCTTCACCACTTGAGCAATGAAGTCTTGTCTCAAGGATTCAAGACGCGTGCGCTCTTGCTCTCTGTCTCGCAAAGCAATTTCCAAAGCCTTAGAAAAACCAGCAATAAGAGCCGGGGAAACAGTACCCGCCCTCATTCCCCTCTCCTGATTACCGCCAAAAATAATGGGGCGAAGATTCACCCCGCGCCTGGTAGCGAGGATTCCTACCCCCTTTGGTCCATAAATCTTACTGCCGTCCAATGTAAGCAAGTCACACTGCAAAGCTTCTATATTCACATTTATATAACTGGGTGCGGAAGATGCATCTGTATGAAGGAGGGGGTATTCGGAATTCCTCTTTTTGCGCTCTTCCCTCAAGAGTCGCCCCACCTTAGAGATAGGTTGGACTGTCCCAATCTCTGAGTTGGACAGACCTATAGAAACAAGGATTGTATTTTTCTTAATTAATTTCTTAAGATGTTCTAAAGAAATCACACCGAACTCGTCAACCCGACAGGTTGACACCTCGGCGCCACGGCGCACTGCTTCTTCGGTAGCCTTGACCACCGCTGGATGCTCAATAGCGGAAATGATTATATGTGGTTTATCTTTCGACCTTTCACCTTGAACTTGTCGAAAAGCTTCAAAGACTCCGAGAATTGCCAGATTGACCGACTCGGTACCTGAGCCGGTAAAAATAATTTCTTTTGCCCCCGCACCGACCAAGACAGCAACCATGGCTCTAAAGTCCTCAACCTTTTTCTTGACCCATACTCCTTCTTCGTAAATAGCTGATGGATTATAGAAAGCTTTGGATTCAAATATTTCCATAGCGCGCTTAACCTCCCGTAATACTGGGGTGGCAGAAGCATAGTCCAAGAAAATTCTCCTAGACTTTTTCTGAAATAAATTGTTAAACCAATCCATGCCGCCATTCTATACGCGCGAAGTGTTTTTGCAACACATTTGTGATAATCTAGGTTTCTCTACCTTATACTCAACAAATGACTAAAGAAACTCTACAAAACAATACAACTCCCAGACCTCCAGTAGTGGGCATCTTCGGCCATATCGATCACGGCAAATCCACTCTCATCGACTACATTAGGAAGAGCAATGTCACCGCAACTGAGGCGGGAGGAATTACTCAACATATCAGCGCTTACGAAGTCATGCACAAGAGAGATGATGGCAGAGAAAGCAAGATCACTTTCCTTGATACTCCGGGACATGAAGCCTTCAGCTCTATTCGCACACGAGGCGCCAATGTCGCCGACATCGCGGTGTTAGTGGTCTCTGGTGAAGACGGGGTCAAGCCTCAGACATTGGAGGTTTTCAAATATATACAGGAGAGCAAACTTCCCTACCTGGTAGCTATTACTAAAATGGACAAGCCCACAGCAGACCTTCCTCGTATAAAGCAGAGCTTGGCCGAGAATGGTATATATGTAGAAGGTTATGGTGGAAATGTCTCAGCCATTCCTCTCTCCTCTAAAACTGGTCAAGGTGTACCAGAACTTCTTGATATGGTGAGCCTAACTGCAGAGCTTCTTGAACTTACGGCAGAGGTAGAGACTCTTGGCACAGGAGTCATTATAGAAAGCAGGTTAGATCCAAAAAGAGGCATAACCGCTGTAGGCATTATCAAGAATGGCACGATAAGCAAGGGTACCTTTGCCGCAGCTGGCGGAGCTATGACACCAATACGATTTCTTCTGGATGCCGAAGGTAATACTGTCGAAGAACTCTCAACCTCTTCCCCAGTTCAGATAATCGGCTGGGATAAATTGCCGAAAATCGGTTCTGAATTCAAAACATTTTTGAAAAAAGATGACGCTCTAGCATATCTTCGGTCTGAAGTTAAGGATACAAGAAGCACCAAAGCGGGAGCTATGGTGAGAAATGCCATAGCACTTCCACTTATACTAAAGGCTGATACCGCAGGCTCTCTTGAAGCTATTGAAAATGAGATAGCCAAACTCTCTCGCGAGAGAATGGTGCCCAAGGTTATCCTCGCAAGCGTCGGTTCCATAAACGAAAGTGATGTTAAGGGCGCCTTGTCTGGAACTGGAGCAGTTATATTGGGATTTAATACCAAAGTAGATTCTGGAGCAGCAGCATTGGCGGAGCGCTCTAACATTAGCATCTCTATCTTTAATATTATTTATGAACTTACCGAGAAGGTCTCCAAACTTCTGGAAGAACGCGAACCTAGAATCGAAGTTGAGGAAACACTAGGTACAGCAAAAGTTTTGAAACTCTTTAGCACGTCCAAAGGCAAGCAGGTTCTCGGTGCACGTGTGATCTCTGGCAAGATATCTCTTGGAACGAACATAAAGATTATCCGGCGAGAAACAGAGATAGGTAAGGGTAAGGTCAAGGAGATCCAACAAGCCAAAGTGGCCACGGGAGAAGCCCTAGAAGGATCGGAGTTTGGTGCCATGATAGAATCGAAATTCGAAATTGCTCCTGGAGATGTACTGGAGGCTGTGGTTATGGTGACTAAATAAATGAGAGCCCCGTACGAAACTTATGTTATATACTTACAATGATTTATAAATTACTTTTATTTCGTACAGGATGAGAGAATTAAAGCGAGAAAGAATAACGGAAATAATACACAGACTAGCGGCAGAATTTATACTAGCCGAATCTTCAAATAGCTCTCTCATTACCATCACTCGCGTCGAGATATCGCCAACAGGGAAAGAAGCTAAGGTATTCTTCACTACCCTACCGGAGAAAGAGGAGGAAACCGCTCTCAAATTTCTGGAAAGAAAGACCCCGGAATTCAAAAGATATGTAAGGGATGAATCGCGCATTGGCATCGTCCCCCACCTTGATTTCAAAATAGATTATGGAGAGAGAAATCGCCAGCGACTAGACCAGCTGACAGAAAATTAATATGGATTACAAAGGCAATAATCCTTGGTTGGATTGGTAGTGCACCAGTTGGCGGCACCAGCGGGCCAAGGGCGACAGCTGCCAGAGTATCCAGTACTATCCGGATAAGTTTCCAGACTGGTCACAAGAAGACCTCCGATAGTCGTACCACCATAATTGTAGTAATGATATAGATGATTAGCTGGAGCAACTGGCACAGATCCCAAGAACCCTTCAGTTACTAACTGCGCTGCCATATTGTTGAAGTTATCAACATAAGGATTCGACATTACCGGAGTTTCGTTCGGGTATCGTCCATATTTATCATAGTAAAGCAGCAAAGCAGTCTGGACTTGGTGGAACTCGCTTATAGCTAAGGTATCACGGCTCTTGGCCCGAGCGGTATCTATCCAAGTCATAGTAAAGCTTGCCAAGATAGCGATGATAGCTATCGACATTAGAAGTTCTATAAGAGTGAAGCCGCGGGAATTTTTCATTATTTCATTCATAAAATGTGGTGTAGATACTTTGTTGATAAGTTGGTAAGTCTTTGAAATGCTGTGGCATTTCAGTCTGCGGACGATTCCTTAAATAAAACATCGTAGAGAAAACAATCAGAGCAATAGCAATAGTTATGGAGATAATGTTGGCCACAACATCACTGTTGGTAATACCCATATTGAAAATAATACGGATGAACCATGGACTAGCAGCATCCTGATGAAGGAAATCCGATCCATACTTCTCCTGCTCGAACTGAATATTAGCCATATATTTATTATACATCAAGTGCGGCCAGGGGTAATCGAAACCCCGTCTAATGCTTGGGAAGCACTCATTCTGCCACTGAACTATGGCCGCAAACTGTGGGTCTGTACGACCTCGTTCGAACTTACTTTATCAGAAATTCCTGATTCTTGCCCGAAGGGTTAAGGTGCACGCTCCGCGCGCCTGCTAGCTTTAGACCTCCACCTACGCTCCACTAATGTGCCCGCTTTAGCCGAAGCCCCATCGCTTTCATTCTTTTTAGAGTTGGCGGGGGTTAGACTTTTTTGAGAGGTATGAGCGATGGGGCGAGGAAATTTTAAAACGAAAAGGCGCACTCCCGAAGGAAATGCGCCGCTCCAGTATCATGAGACTGGGAACTCTACTTCAACTCTTCAAGAACTACATCTTTCGAGCGTCCTTGATAAGGTCCATCAAGTCGCTACCCAGATTTCCACGCAGACGTTCGACGTACTGCTCGGTTGCGAGTTGGTTGGCAGGCAAGATCACCTTGTGGCGCTCACCCGCTCTCATCTCGTAGTGGAACGGTACTTCGAACGTGATGTATCCCTTTCGACCCCTCGTCGAGAAGTACCCGTCGACATGGAGGTTGAGGGCGAACATGGAGTCCGTGGGATCATCGCCACTGACCCAGCCCCGGAAGTTCCAGCTTTCGCCAGAACCATCTTCTTGCTGGACCATCGTGATGCCGACGGTGATCGGACGACGCGCACCCTCGAGCTGGAACTCGACCGTCCGACGGGGTTCTTTGTTCCCATCGAAGAGCGAGAGCATCAGATCGAACTTGCTCGGACCACCGATTGCATTGAACGACAGATTGTCATTGGAAGTCATACGACTTCTCCTTGTAATGAACATTTCCCTTGGGCGAGGTAGGAAACAGAACCTCGTTGCCCTTGCGAGCCACCTTCCCATACGAGAAGGAATTGCGGGAACTCGTTGTTCCCTCGAAAGTTTCCTACTAGAGAAAACCTTTGAGGGAAGGGCGAGTAGACAACTCGCCCTTAGAACTTGTTAATCACGACGTAGACGTGAGTGTTGCCTGCGCAAATCCTCAGCATATTGCCGGAGGCGAGTGGCTTGTGAGATCATACCGTCCGCCATCTCTCGGAGGCGAATGGCCTCACGTGAGAGATTTTGTGCTTGGTCCTCGACATCTTGAGCCGTGCGAAGCATCACATTGTCATTGGAAGTCATACGACTTCTCCTTGTAATGAACGGGCTTCCTGATTGGCGCAGGAACCGAACGCCCTTATTCCTTTCGGAACGACCTATCCATACGAATAGGAATTCTGTTATAAGTATAGCATATCTATATAGTTCTGTCAAGCAAAATGAGTGTTCTCTAAAATTAGGGCTTATTATAAGGACTTTTCAGGGTATAAGGGAGCAATCCCCGCCGTTTTATAATATCTCCTAAAAACGGCGGGGATTTGTGCGCGCACGGGTGGGTGGGGCAAGCACATACTAGAAAGCACGACCTCCCCGAACCCTTGTATTTAAAATCTACCCTCCAGAAAATCTTTGGCTTTGAATTTTATGAACCTCACCCTCCACTCGCGCGAAGCGCGCGGGGCCCCGCAAAATCCTTGGTTTTATCTAAGACAAGCCAAGTCCAACCTGCCGGAATCAGATCCGTTCCTATGTATGGTGCCCGGGGTGGGCATCGAACCCACATCCCTTACGGGACACGATTTTAAGTCGTGCGCGTATACCAATTCCGCCACCCGGGCATCCCCCTAGGTCCTTCCTAGGGGATGGAGGCGTAGAGGGGAATCGAACCCCTGCAATAACAGTTTTGCAGACTGCTGCGTTACCACTTCGCCACTACGCCAGGATCACCCATTTTATCATAATTGATTAATCATCGCTTTTTTGAAATACTATATCCTTGTATAGGTATTGATGCGCCCATAGCTCAGCTGGTAGAGCAGATCCCTCTTAAGGATAAGGTCCCTGGTTCGAGCCCAGGTGGGCGCACATCGCCGAGGTGGCGAAATTGGTATACGCACCACGCTTAGGACGTGGCGGGGTAACCCATTGGAGGTTCGAGTCCTCTCCTCGGCACCAGTAATTTATGAAGGAAGAAAACAAAGATCCATTTATAGGAACTATACGCGTCACAAGTAAAGGTGTTGGCTACTTCCCTATGCCTGACAGCGAGGAAGACTTTGAAATTCAACCGGAAAATATTAACACCGCTCTCAATAGAGATAATGTTCGTATAGAGGATCTAAAGAAAGAGTCATTCGAGCGCAAGCAAGCCAAAGTAGTTGAGATTATTGAACGCCACAAGACTGAGTTCGTCGGCACATTAGAGAAGTCTGATGAAGGATTCTTCTTAATCCCAGATGATAAGCGGATGTATCGCGATATTTTCGTATCAGCAAACAAAACACTTGACGGTAAGAATGGCGACAAGGCCCAAGCCAAGATTACCGAGTGGACTGACGCATCCAAGAGTCCAAAGGGCGAGGTTATCCGCGTCATCGGCCGGGCCGGCGAGCATAACACCGAGATGCTTGGCATCGTCTATGAATCAGGCTTTGAAGTCGACTTCCCCTCAGATGTGGTAAAAGAAGCTGACGAGTGGAAAAATATATTTAATACAGAAGACCATCTTAAGGATAGAAAGGATTTCCGCGAAACAACCACCTTTACCATTGACCCGGCAGATGCCAAGGACTTTGATGACGCAATATCCATTCGCCCCCTTGAGAATGGCGACTACGAAATCGGCATACATATCGCCGATGTGTCGCACTTCGTACAAGAGAA
Source organism: Candidatus Zambryskiibacteriota bacterium (assembly GCA_009691335.1). Taxonomy (GTDB): domain Bacteria; phylum Patescibacteriota; class Minisyncoccia; order Phycocordibacterales; family Zambryskibacteraceae; genus UBA5004. Next base: position 38,165 of record SICR01000001.1, on the reverse strand, counting down.
AACAACACTTGATAAAGAGGCTCGAAAACGCGGCACTTCTATCTATTTGGTAGATCGTACTATCCCAATGCTTCCTGAAGTACTCTCAAATGACCTTTGTTCTCTTAATCCCAATGAAGATAAGTATGCCTTCTCGGCAGTGTTTGTGATGGATAAAGAAGGTAAGGTTAAGGAAAGGTGGTTTGGTAGGACTCTTATCAACTCAAACAAACGTTTTGCTTATGAAGAAGCTCAAGAAATTTTAGACAAGGGTTCTGGAACGTTTTATAAAGAATTAAAGACTCTAGATGAAATAGCGAAAAAACTTCGCGAGGAGAAGTTTAAAAAGGGCGCCATAGATTTCGAATCAGAAGAAGTAAAGTTTGAATTAGATGAGAACGGCAAACCCATCAGAGTTTACAAGAAGGAACGTAAGGATACCCACAAGCTTGTCGAAGACTTCATGCTTCTTGCCAATCGAGAAGTGGCGACATATATGTCGCAAGCTACTATGGGTGCCACCAATGACGCTAGCCACGAACGAAGTCGAGGAGCATTCGTCTATCGCATACACGATGTTCCGGATAGAGAAAAGATAATTAACTTAGCAACATTTGTGAAGGCTCTAGGCTTCGAACTTAAAAACAAAGATGGAGAAACCACCGCCGAAGATATCGCTCACATGCTCAAATCCGTCACTGGCACTCCAGCAGAAATGCTTGTGAAGACTGCCGCAGTCAGAGCTATGTCGAAAGCGGTGTATTCTACAGCCAATATCGGACACTTCGGTTTGGCCTTCGAGTATTACACTCACTTCACTTCCCCCATCCGCCGCTATCCAGACCTCATGGTGCACAGACTTCTCTACCGATTCTTAACTAAAGGAAAGATCGAGCAGGATGAGCTAGTGAAGTACCAGAGACTTGCCGAGGATTCTAGCGAACGAGAAATGGAAGCGGCCGAAGCCGAGCGAGCAAGTATCAAATACAAGCAAGTTGAATACATGACGGAGAGAGTGGGTCAGGAATTCGACGCTATAGTCTCTGGTGTTTCTGAGTGGGGCGTATATGTGGAGGAAGTAAATACCAAAGCCGAAGGCATGGTCAAGCTCCGTGATATGAAAGATGATTTCTATGAATTGAGTGAGAAACTCTACGCCATAGTAGGCAAAAAGACCGGCAAGAAATATTCTCTCGGCGACAAAATCCGTGTCAAACTAGTAGCCGCCGACACAGAACGTAAAAATCTTAACTTTGTGTTTGTATAAATTGAGAGCACACACAAGGTGTCAACCTGTCGGGTTGACACCTTCAGACATTTTGTTTGAGTGTATGGATTTTTATTTCGCCACTTCCGCTGCTTCATCAAAAGATATCGAAAGAATTTTGGAAACGCCATTACCAGACATGGTCACTCCATAGATAACACCAGCACGACTCATGGTTTCGCGATTGTGAGTTATGAGAATAAGCTGAGAATATTCTGAAAGAATTTCGACTAAATCTCCATATTTCTTCGAATTAGCTTCATCAAGCGCTGCATCAGTTTCATCTAAGATGATAAATGGTGGTGGGTTAACGGCAGATATGGCAAAAATGAGAGCAATGGAAGTCAAAGCTCTCTCCCCGCCCGAGAGCATCATCAAACTTTTTATTTTCTTTCTTGGTAGATTTATCTTTATTTCAAGACCTTCCTCCTTCGCCAAAGGTTCGGATGATAAGTCTTCTCCTGTTTGATCATCACTTCCAATAGAGGACTTATCTTCTTTGATCAAAATTAACTCTGCCTCTCCGCCTCCAAACATCTTTGAAAAAAGCTTCTCAAATTCTTTGTTTATATTTTCTAACCCTGCCTTAAACTCTACCGCCAAACGAGTCTCGAGATCATTTATCAAGTCTTTGAGCGTTTCTGCCGACTTTTCTAAGTCTAGAAGTTCACGATTCAAAAACTCATCACGCTCGGAGGTCTCGCGGTACTCCCTCAACACATCTTCGCTTCCAGCCATATTGGAATCCTCCAACCTTATCTTCAATTTCTCAATCAAGCGCTTACGCTCTTCCTGAGCCCCTCGTAGCTTTTGCAAAGTGTGATTGTTTTCGTCATCAACCACAAGATTCTGGAAATGAAGGACCTCACTGCCAGTCAAATGTCCTAATTCTTCTAATTCTCGCTTAAAATATTCTTCGGAACTCTTCAATGCATCTTCTCGAAGCTTCAGCATATTGAGATCTGAAATAATCTCATTTTCTTCCGACATAATGCGGAATACCGCTATCTGGGCGCTATTGTCTGAATCTTTTGCTTTCTCTACATCCTTTTTCAAACTCTCGTAGTCTGTTTCTAGCTTCTTTTCTTTCTCTTGAGACTCCATAAGCTTCTTTTCTACCTCTGCTTTCTCGATCTCTAGTTCTTTTAAAACATTTTTAGCCTCAGCTATCACATTAGAATCCAAATTTTCACGTTTGCTCTCTAAAAAATTAAAGAATTTATTCTTAATTTTTTCAAAGACTCCCGGCTCATCTTTCTCTATTTCGATCTCTTTATACAAAGCTTCAACATCTGTCAAAGAAATGACCTTGTGTCCATTCGATGCTGCAAATTCTTGTTGCTTCTTGATAATACGACCCTGCGCATCGATAAGACCTTCCGCCTTGCCAAAATCACGGCCCAAAGCATCTTTGAGCACACGAGTATAGGAAAGTTCTTTCTCTAGTTCGAGTATCAAATATTCTTTCTTCTCTTTCTTACCGCTCTCTGCCAAAGTCTTTTTAGCCTCGGAAAGTTCGGTATGAAGTTTCTCCAAAGAAATATCCAATGGTTTTCTCTCTGTTTCAATATCAGCCTTTGTGGCAGAAAGGTAATTTTCTTCACGTTTGAAATATTCTTTAGCCGATGTAATAAGTTCCTCTCGCAGTCTCTCTGATATCTGCAGTTTTTCTACCTGCTTTTTAAGAAATTTGAGATGAGGAGCAATTTCTTTGCGTAAGGCTTCTACCTGACCGATGTTCTCAAAAGTTTTCTTAAGCTTCCTCTCACTCTCAACTCTCTTATATTGATAAAGTTTCAGACCTAGGGCATCTTCGACCATACTTTTGCGGTCCTTGGCAGTAGCAGAAATTATCTTGTCTGCTTCACCCTGAGAAATTATGTGGTGGCCAGAAGCTCCAATATGCGCACGAGCAAGAAGTTCGACAATATCCTTGAGCCTTACAAGAGAATTATTAATTAAATATTCATTGAGCCCGTCACGATGAACTATGCGCTCGACAGTTACTTCTGTAAAGTCAAGGTCGAAAACCTTGCGGGTATTATCAAAGGTTACCTTAACCGACGCTCTGTTGGCTCGAGGTTCCGTACCGGCACCGTTCCAGATAAGATCCTCGCCACGCTTACCACGCATACTCTTGATAGATTGTTCACCAAGCACAAACCGAAAGGCTTCCGCCACATTACTCTTCCCAGAGCCATTCGGCCCGACAATAGAAGAGATCGGGGTATTGAATTCAAAACTATTCTTCTTGGAAAAAGATTTAAAGCCCGATAATTCTATCGATTTCAAATACATTTCTTACAGTTTATCAAATTATTTCCAGCCTTTCTTCTCTAATGCATCCTTTGCCGCTTCTTGTTCTGCGTCTTGTTTGGATTTGCCATCGCCTTGGCCGTAAACTTCGTTGCCAACTGAGACACTGACGGTGAAGTGCCTATCGTGATCTGGACCACTTTCCTTTATGGTTTTATACACTGGAGTGTGCCCTATGATTTCCTGAGCCCTTTCTTGGAAAAGAGATTTGGCATCTATCCAAGTCCCAGATTTAAGAATATCTTCCATCAAAGGCACCATATGAGTAAGGATGAAGTTTTTTGCCACCTCATAATTTTGGTCTACATAAATTGCCCCGATGACAGCTTCAAGAGTGTTGGCAAGAATATATTGTCGCGCTCGGCCAGTATCTTTCGACTCGCCTTTAGATAAAAGAAGGAAATCATTGGCTCCTAAAGTCGTAGCCACCTTGGCACAGGTATCGGCATTAACAAGTGCCGAACGAAGCGAAGTCATCTCGCCTTCCGCAGAATCTTTTAGACGATTATAAAGATAATCGGTAATGACAAGTTCAAGAACTGCATCCCCCAAGAATTCCAAGCGTTCGTTGTGTTCCAAACCGGAACCCCTGTTCTCATTTATATAAGAGCGGTGCGTAAAAGCTTGGCGCAAAATGTTGGCGTCTCTAAACTTTACCCCCGCGTTTTCTTCAAATTTACTAAAGTCCATTCTGTTTACTGTTTATTTCATTTCCGCAAGCCTTGTTAAGGCCTTGGTCACAACCGGCAGAATATCATCATAAAAGTTTAGGTCAAGGATGTCGACAAGTTTGAACCATCTAACATCATCGAGACCGCCCTTCTCTTCTTTGTTTTCTAGAGTCAAATCTTTAAATGGTGCTTCGGCAAGATAGTAATTAATTTCTTTCTTCACTTTGCCTTTTTCCGGATGGAAGGTGGCATACGAATTACTGCCCACACCTTCCTTGATCTCTATGGGAACTCCTAGTTCCAAAGGCACCTTTCTCTTCAAACATTCTTCATCGCTCTCCTGCCCATTTAGCCTACCTTTAGTCAAAGTCCAATGGCCGAAGACATCATGAACTAAGGCCAGATAAGTATCACCATTGTGCTTGGCATAAACTACCGCTCCGACAAGCTTCTCTACCGGAAGCTGATCCAATGGAACATTGCCATACTTCTTCTTAGTCTTATTGGTGTCATTCTTGCCCGGCTCTCCCATCTCTTTATAAACGGCACCAAGAACACCGTTGACGAACTTGCCGGAAGTATCCCCACCGAATTGCTTAGCAAGTTCAATGGCTTCATTGATAGCTACTTTCGGCGGCACTTCCTTCCTGTCCGAGAAAAGAAGTTCGGCCAAACCGATGCGCAAGATATTGCGATCCACAGGAGCGATTTTATCTATAGGCCAATCGGGAGCCGCCTTTTCTATCAAAGTGTCCAGATCATTCTTCTTGTTTAACACAAGTTTCAAGAGATTCTCCATAAACGGCTTGTCGTGCGTACCTGGAGCAAACTCGCGAACATTTTTTTCAAATATTGGAAAAACTTCTTCTTCCTTCTTCACTTGTCCTGAACCATTCGAAGGAAAATCCCATTCAAATAGGGACTGTAGAACAACTGAACGTGAAAGATGTCGTTGCGACATAAAGAACCTAAAGAACGAATGTTTAAAACTTTTAACGAGCAGACCCTGCGACGGTGGCCTTAGCTGCCCTCTTGTCAAGCTTGGCGGTCATATCAATAACCTTCCTACCTCGATAACTACCAGTTAATTTGGAAATCCGGTGTCGCAAATGAGCATTGCCTGATTCATCTTTAGAGATAGCAGGCTTCGCCAAAGCGTGGTGGGAACGCCTGTTCTTCGTATGACTCCTCGTATGCCTCATTCGTACAACCATGGCTTTACTTTATCACATTACTCAAGAAACTCAAGCGGTGTAGCTCTGTTCTGCCATACTTATGGAGAGCGCCTAGATGCATCTTTGTCCCGTAACCTTTGTGGATATGGAAATTGAATTCCGGGAATTTCTTAGAAAGCCTTACCATCTTCCTGTCGCGAATGACCTTGGCGCAAATACTTGCAAGTGAAATAACTGGAATCTTCTCATCCCCTCTTATAACCGTGAGTTGGTGCTTGAATTTCTCCGGAGCCTTGAGTGCCCCATCCAGAAAGATCTGGGAATTCTCTCCAATATTGAGTTTAGAGATGCATCTTTTTATTCCGAGACAAAGAGCATAAGAAATGCCGTGTTTATCTATAATCTTTTCTGATACAAGAGAAACAGAGAAGTTCAACTCCCCCCTTCGCCTCGCTTCTATCGCAAGAGAGAACCATAATTCTCGCTCTTTGAGAGTCAGTTGTTTGGAATCGCGAATACCTTTAAAAAACTTTTTACATACCCCTCGTAACTTTGGCAAAGTATGGTTGAAATCAGCTGGGATAGAAACCGCTCCGACAGCAACAGGTCCAGCCAATGGTCCGCGACCCGCTTCGTCAATACCGACTATCATCTGCATTACATCTATTGTATCAGAAAATGCGAAGGGTTAAGCTTATGTTAATTTAATTTCTATACACAGCCGACGTGATATAATTCCGCCATCGATGACCTCCAAAAAACTCAATTTCGCCCACCTTAACACCCATTCGCATTACTCACTCCTAGAGGCACTGCCGAAGATTCCAGAGTTAGTGAATGCTGCCAAGAAAGCCGGGATGAAGGCTCTGGCTCTAACCGATTCTGGCAATCTATACGGGGCCATCGAGTTTTATAAAGAGTGTTTGGCACAAGATATTAAACCCATCATTGGAGTGGATTTCTATGTTGCTCTCCGCACTAGTGGCGACAAGGAGGCTCACATAGACAATCAGAGGACTCGTCTTATCCTTCTGGCAGAAAATGTTTCCGGATATCACAACCTTATGAATCTTGTCACAGCGTCTTATCTTGATGGTTTCTACTACAAGCCTCGTGTAGATCGTGAATTACTTGAGAAATATAACGAAGGACTCATCGCCATAGCCAAAGAAGAAAAATACTATCGAGAAATTTTCAAAGACAGATTTTATTTAGAGAAGATGCTCGCCATATATAATACTCGCTATCTTGATCAAGAAGACCGACCAGCTCTCAATACTATTCTCTCTATCCAAGAACATTTGAACCGTAGCAACTTCGACGAGGATCAGGATCTTCATTTCCGTTCACTCAAAGAGGTAGAGGAAGATTACAAAGATAATCCCGAAGCCATCACAAATGTAGAAAAAATTGTCGAGAGATGCAACCTCACCCTATACCTCGGCCACTGGGTCTTCCCCAACTATATTGTCGGTAACGATAAGAGCCATGACGAAGAGCTTCGTTCTCTGGTCTATGCGGGATTAAGCGAGCGCGGTATGGAAGAGACACCAGAGACGACCAGTCGCATAGAATACGAGTTGAAGGTTATCAAAGACAAGGGATATACACCCTACTTCTTAGTAACTGCAGACTTACTACGCCATGCGCACAGAAACGGCATCCTTACCAACACTAGAGGTTCGGCCGCAGGCTCTATCGTTACCTACCTTTCTGGTATTACTACCGTAAATCCTATCAAATATGCCTTGCCATTCGAGCGCTTCCTCAATCCAGACCGACCTTCCCCGCCTGATATTGACATCGACATTGCCGACAACAGGCGCGATGAATTGATGGAGTATGCTCGAGAGAAATATGGCCGGAATCATGTGGCCCAGATCGGTACCTTCGGCACCATGATGGCTCGTGGTGCGGTGCGAGATGTTACTCGAGCATTGGGTTTTCCTTATCAACTTGGCGACAATATCGCCAAGTTGATTCCACTCGGTGTGCAAGGATTCCCGATGACTATCAAACGTGCTTTCAAAGAATCACCAGAGCTCAAAAATTTGTATGACAGTGATGCAGACTCTAAGGCAGTTCTAGATATGGCCCAAAAGATTGAAGGCAATGCCCGCCACATCTCCGTCCATGCTGCTGGAGTAGTCATCTCCCCCAAACCTTTGACCGAATACACAGCTTTACAATACGACACTAAGGGTGAGCAGAAAATCATTACCCAGTACGATATGTATTCCATAGAAGAAGCCGGACTTCTTAAATTTGACTTCTTGGGAATCAGAAACCTCGCCATCATCGCTGACACCTTGGAGCGACTCAAAAAAATTGAGGGCAAAGAATTGTCTATCGAACAAATACCGCTCGATGACAAAAAAACTTATGAGATGCTGACGCGCGGAGAGACGGAAGGCACTTTTCAAATGAATGGTTCCGGAATGACCAGAGCGATAATGGATCTCAAACCCACTGTCATACATGACATCAACGTCATGGTCGCTCTATACCGCCCTGGACCGATGGATAATATCAACGAATACATTGCCAGAAAGCACGGTAGAAAACCGGTAACATTTATGCATCCCAAGATGAAGAACTTTCTTGAGCCAACTTATGGTGTACTCGTCTACCAGGATGACCTGCTCATGACTGCAATAGAGGTAGCCGGATACTCATGGGGAGAAGTGGATAAATTCCGCAAAGCCGTAGGCAAAAAGATTCCGGAGGAAATGAAGAAACAGCATATGATGTTTGTACAAGGATGCATTACCCACGGCAAAATGGCGAGGGAGAAAGCCGAGGCACTCTGGGATCTCTTCGTCCCCTTTCAAGGATACGGTTTCAACAAGGCACATGCGGCAAGTTATGGTCATATCGCCTATGTCACCGCTTATCTAAAGGCTAACTTCCCCGCTATCTACATGTCCGCAGTTCTGACTGCAGAGTCTGGAGATATAAAAACTATCGGCATCATGGTCAACGAATGTAAACGTATGAAAATAGACGTCCTGCCACCATCGGTCAATGAAAGCTTCTCTCAGTTTAGCGTAATCCCACTTGGCGGTGAAACCGCCAAGTACAACATTCGCTTCGGACTGACAACTATCAAGAACTTTGGACAAGGAATTTCAAGCGCAATTACTGCCGAACGCAAACGTGCCGGAAGATTTGTGAGCTTGGCTGACTTCCTAGACCGCATCAAAGATAAAAATTTGAATAAAAAATCTTTAGAATCTCTTATAAAATCTGGAGCTTTGAGCGAATTCGGAGAACGAGGTCATCTTCTAGCCAACATCGAGACACTCTTGCACTATCACCGAGAAAGACTCAATACTTCTGAAAACCAGAATTCTTTGTTCGGACTTATAGAAGACCCAAATAGCTTGCCAACATTACATCTCCAGACAGCTCCTGAGGCTACTATGAAAGACAGGTTATCTTGGGAGAAAGAACTCTTGGGTCTCTATGTTTCCGGTCATCCTCTCGATGCTTACAAAGAAAAGTTTGCAGACAAAGAAATCAATATCAAGAAACTCACAGAATTCCGTGAGAACACCGAAGTGGTCATTGGTGGTATCGTAGAAGAAGCAAGGGCTGTCACCACCAAGAATAACGAGCAGATGGTCTTTATGAAGCTCGCCGACTTTTCCGGCTCCATAGAAGTAGCCATCTTCCCTCGTGTCTATAACGAGTTTAAGGAATTTATCAAACCGGACACCTGTATCGCCATCAAGGGTAAGGTCAGTAAGCGTAAAGGCGAAACATCATTCATTGCGGAAAAGATTAAAGCATTATGATCGTGTCATCTATTCAAAATGACAACTTATATTCTATGTATCGTCAAATATAACTTCCAGCTTTAAATAAGCCATTTTTACTGATATTATTTTATTTATGTCTGAATCTGAAAGAGATCATAAGAAATTAGGTAAAGAGCTTGAACTCTTTACCTTTTCCGATACTGTCGGTAAGGGCCTCCCTCTCTGGCTCCCTAAGGGGGCTACAGTGCGCCGCGAACTAGAGCGTTTCATCGTGGACGAAGAGATTCGCCGCGGATACCTCCATGTCCGTACTCCTGACATCGCCAAACTCGATCTATACAAAAAATCTGGGCATTACCCGATGTATAAAGATAAAATGTATGCACCTATCATCATCGATGACGAAGAATACATGCTTAGACCGATGACATGCCCGCATCACTTCGAACTTTATCTCACTAAGCCACGTTCTTATCGCGACCTGCCTATGCGCATCGCTGAACTTGCCAATCTATATCGCTACGAGCAATCTGGTGAACTTATGGGGCTTCTACGTGTACGTTCATTCTGCCTCTCAGATGCACACATTATCTGCAAAAACGAGGAGCAAGCTGTTGATGAAATAGGTAAAGCTCTCGACCTGATAGAGTTTGTAAACACTATCTTTGGACTAGAGATGGGTAAAGATTATTGGTATACACTCTCCATGGGTGACCGAAAGAATACCGAGAAATATTACAAAGATGATGCCGGCTGGGATAAAGCAGAAAACCTTCTCCGAGAATCTATGAAAAGACGTGGAGCATCATTTACTGAAGCAAAAGACGATGCTGCTTTCTATGGACCGAAGATCGATATCAATATGAAAAATGCCAATGGTAAAGAAGATACGGCATTCACCGTTCAATACGACCTATCTTCCCCTCATCGATTTGATCTCAAATATATTGGTGAGGATGGTAAGGAACATTCGGCCTTTGTCGTACATCGCTCATCTATCGGTGCTATGGAGCGCATTATGGCTTTCCTTATCGAGAAATATGCCGGCGCCTTCCCTCTCTGGCTTGCACCTGTGCAAGTAAAGATTCTCCCCATTGGTGAATCCCATTTCGCCTATGCAACCGAAATAATGGACGCATTGAGGGCCACGGATATCCGAGTGGAACTCGATACTTCCGACGAAACTCTAGGGAAGAAAATCCGCAACTATAAAACTGAAAAGGTCCCTTACGCACTCGTCATCGGTGACAAAGAAGTGGCGGACAACAAAGTGACTGTCGAAAGCCGTGATAAAGGTAACCTCGGTGCTCAAGATATCGAAGAATTAGTGTCCGCTCTACAAAAAGAAATTAGTGAGAAGAAATAACTGCATACCGCATACTACATACTGCATAGTACATATGCAGATATGTATATGGCCATACGTTGATTATGTCCTATTAGGACATAATCAACGTATACACCAGATTCCCTGGGTGACATTCAGGTAAGACTCAGCTAAGACTCATTTGGGTAAGAACTACTTGGATGAGACTTATTTAGGTAAGACTTATTGCTTTGGTTTAAGGGTCGGGAATAGAATGACTTCCTTGATATTCTTCACATCTGTTAGAAGCATTACAAGGCGGTCTACACCAATACCAATACCGCCGTTCGGAGGCATACCGTATTCCATAGCTTCCAAATATTCCATATCCGACGGAGAGATTTCTTTATCACCAGACTTACCCTTCTTGTCTTCCTCCAGATAGCGTTCTTGCTGGTCTATAGGATTATTGAGTTCGGCAAAGGCATTGACCAACTCAACACCGGCTATAACAAGCTGGAAGCGATCGATAAGATCTGGATTATCTTCTTTCCTCTTCGCGAAGGGATTAAATGAAACCGGATAATCTATGAGAAAAGTTGGTTGGACGAGAGTTGGTCGAATTTCTTTTTTGTATTCTTCATCAGAGACGCTGGGATACTTCATAACTTTAAAATCGGGCTCAAGATCTATAGTCTGCCCTTGGTATTCAAACTGAAGTTTGCCAAACAATCCCTTGACCACATATTTGAAAAGCTCTTCAGTAAACTTACGCTGACTTACTGCATCCGCATAAGCCTCGTTTGATTCAAGCATGGTAAATTCCGGATTGTGACTGGTATCAATACCTTCATTCCTGAAACGCTTACCAATTTCAAAAACTTTATCGAATCCTCCAGCCAGAAGTTCCTTGAGATAAAGCTCTTGTGCGATAGGTAGGTAAAAATCTATATCAAGTGCATTGTGATGCGTTTTGAATGGTTGAGCCGTAGCTCCACCAGCTAAAGGCTGTAAGTTCGGAAGGTCGACCTCTATAAATCCCTTTTCTAAATAAAATTGCCTCATTAACTCTATAATCTTAGAGCGCTTTATAAATCTCTCTTTGACTTCAGGATTTGAAAGAATATCAAGATAACGCTTGCGAAAACGCTCTTCTACATCAGATAAACCATGCCACTTCTCCGGCAACGGCAAGAGAGACTTGGACAACATTCGTACAGACTCGGCAAGAATTGTCTTTTCGTTTTGTTTAGTCAGAAACAAACTACCCTTTACTTCTGCGAAATCACCTATATCAAATACTTTTTCAAAAAGTTCGAAAGCCTCCTCGGATAATGGCTCACCTTTCTTTAAAAAGGCCTGGAAGCGAGCCGTGCCGTCATCGAAGTCAAAAAAAATTATTTTCCCCTGCGCACGCAATGACATAATACGGCCAACAAGAATTATTTGTCCTGCCTTAGAAAGCTCATCAAACTTCTCAACTGCCTGCCGATTGCTGTGAGTACGCTCCGTAGTCGCCGGATAAGGATTAACACCCTGTTTTGTCAAAAGGTCGAGTTTTGCGAGCCGAGTAGCACGTATTTCGTCTTGTGAAGCCATTACTTAATGTCGATAATCTTATACGACATCATACCATTTGGAGTCTCAAATGAGAATGTCCCCCCCTTGGATTTGCCCATGGCAGAGAGACCTAGTGGCGAGCGTATGGAGATTTTGCCGGATGAGGCATCCGCTTCTTCCGAACCGACAATGGTGTAGACTTTGCGAGACTTGTCTGATTCTTTCTCGACGGTCATCATAGAGCCTACGGCAACTACATCAGAACTCCGAGTAGAAACTATGGCCGCAGATTTGAGAATTTGCTCTAAGCGTTTGATACGGTCCTCAAGGACTGCCTGACTGTCGCGAGCTTCTTGGTATTCCTGATTCTCAGACAGATCGCCCAATGACTTGGCATACTCTAGAGCATCGGCCACATCCTTCCTCTTAGTAGTCTTGAGAAATCCAAGTTCCTTCTCTAGTTCAGCAAACTTTTCTTTGGTTAGATAATCTGTTTCAGTCTGCATATTTTTTAATTATTGGGTGATATATTACCTTTGTTCTGTCGATAGTGCAAGTTATTTAAAATAATTCGGACTATTAATACTCATCCAGTCAAATACTTGACGCATAACTGAGGTGGCTCCTACGGTATTGGATGCCGGACCCTTTTCGAGGATAACCGCCCAAGCATACCTAGGATCTTCATAAGGGAAAAACCCTACAGACCAAGAATGAGTGTAGGATTTCCCACTTCCCACTTCAGCTGTACCGGTCTTACCAGCCGCTTTGACGTATAGGACGTTTAATCCGACTGAAGTACCATAAGTGACACCCTCTCGCATACCATCATGCACTATTTGCCAATCGCTCTCAGAGAAATCGAGAGTCTTTACCACCGAATCTTTCTCCCCACCGAGAAGAAGTGATGGTTTGAGAAGTTTTCCCTTGTTTGCGATAGCGGCGACGAATCTAACGGTATTGATGGGAGTGACTTGAGTACCATATTGACCGATGGAGGTAATGTAAGTATCACCTAAACGCCAAATATCTCCATCAAATTTCTCTTTCTTCCACTGCGGAGTCGGTATGACGCCCTTAAGTTCGCCGAAAAGTTTTATGCCAGTCTGATCCTTAAGTCCAAATTGTTCTAAATATTTGTCCATGAGCGTTATCCCAAGACCCCTTTGATCACCGAATCCTCCGCCAATAGAGTAAAAGTAAGTGTCAGAAGAAACTGCCAACGCCTCGGTCATATTGGTCCAACCATGAGCTTTCCAATCCTTAAAGATAGTGGGTTTCGCTGGATTATACGGATTCGGTACAGTGATGAAGCCTGTACTCAAAATTTCCTTGTTTGGAGAGATAATATTTTCCTTGAGAGCGGCCAAAGCGATGATAGGTTTTACTATTGACCCAGGAGTATAGAGACCGCCAACTACGCGATTGAGGAACGGGGTAGCGGGATTATTTACAAGAGAATTTAAAGTCTTCTGGTCAATACCTCCAGTCATCAAATTCTGGTCATACTGAGGGTAACTTGTCAGGGCGATGATTTCTCCGGTGTTAACATCCATAATGACCCCAGCTCCTCCGATAAACTTGCTCGAACGAGCAAGAGAGGATACAGCCTTGTAGAGTTCTTGGGTCAAAAGCGCATCAATAGATAAAGTAACACTGCCACCGTCCTCCGGCTTGTCAACCACGCTCTCTGATGTCACCTCACCTGTCACATCAGTCTCTACAAGCTTACTGCCATTCTTGCCTCTAAGTTCCTCATCATAGACAAGTTCCACACCATCCTTGGCCCGATATTCTTTCTCATAATATACACCAGCCTTATCTACCAATGGATACTTCACATAACCGACAATATGAGAAAGCCCTTCTATACCAGCATAATTCCGGCCGGCAAAATCTGATTTCTCACCCTTGATATCGTTGGTAGCGAGTTCAACACCGTTTCTGTCCAGAATAGCGCCACGGTTGGCAAAGATAAGTGTTTGCTCCAGACGATTATTCTCGCTAATCTCTGCGTAAACACTGCCATCTTTGATAGCCAGAATCCAAAGTTTACCTATGAGAACCAGTATCAAAAAACTTAATATGACCCTTGTAACCACAAAGGTTGCATTCCCAATAGGCTTCTCGATACGACCCTCTAACGCATGTTCCTCAAAACCTGGTAGATTGGTAGAATCAAGGAAGATATCCTCGGGGTTAATATCTTGATATTTCCTTTTAACACGCGAAGACCCTCCGAAATAATTTCTTATTCTTTTAAAGAATAATTTAGACATTGAAGCGTAAGCGTTCTCTTAAGGGGAGTAAAACGATGATGAGAATTACCGTGATAAAAGCTATCGGCGAAAGGAGTGAGGGGAAAGCAGTTACCCCGCGACCATATAGAATATCTATAAAGAATCCGAAAAGAATTCCTTCCCAATATAAAGGGAAGATAATGACCGCAACCAGAAGAAGAGGCAGATAAATCCAGTAAGGCAAGAAGATAATCGCCAGAAATAATGCGAGCGAACTTAAATTTCTTTTTCTCATTTTATGACACTGACATATCTTATGGAAAAGATGTTGGCTGGACTCTTAGCCAAAATTTCCTTGAATGGATCCGTCGAGGTCACCTTAATATCCTCAACAACAGCCACCAAACTTGAGCCAAGAGATGAGGAGAGTACTCTGTCTCCAAGTACTACCTCGGTTTCTCGCGGCACTATTATTTTGAAGTTTCCTGCTCCCATACCTTCCAATTGCACCGGAACTTGATGCCGCTCAAGCACTGCATCAGTCTTTTCTCCCGAGGTTGAGAAGAGCTTTACTTTGGAAAAGGTCGGGAACACTTCGGAAACTTCTCCCAAGAGAGGCCCCTCCGGCAGAGTTACTCTAGCCCCAACAGTAATTCCATCATGTGCGCCTGCATCAACAACTACCAAATCATATGGAGATTGCGGTGGATGCGTCAAAACTCCCGCAGCTATACTCTCCTTATAAACTGTCCGTCCCAGAAGCGACTCAAGATTTGCCAATTCAATCTTCTTTAGAGAAAGTTCTGAAACTTCCAATTCCAAAGATGATAACCTTTCTTTAAGAGTGCCGTTTTCTCTCATGAGTGCCTGTCTACTGCGAAAGAAATCAGCGCTTCTACCAAGGCCTCTTGAGAATCCGTTCTCTGCACGCCATAAAGGTGAAATTATTTTAATCAACAAGTTATCGAAAAGTGAAAAAGCCAATGCTCCAAGAATAAAAAGGCCAATAATAAAAATTATTTTCCTGGAATAATTCTTTTTATGTCTATTTTTTAGGAGGTAGTTCATCTTCATTGGCAATGAGTATGTCGCTGAAATTATCCAAATCCTCAAGGATAATGCCACAGCCTCTGGCTACGGCCGTGAGCGGATCACCAGTGACATGGACAGGTATATTGATTTCGTTTTCAATAAGTTCAGGGAGGCCCTTCAGTAACGCTCCGCCACCAGAGAGGAAGAGGCCACGGGCCATGATATCAGAGAGAATCTCCGGAGGGGTTGACTCGAGCACTTCGCGAGTTGACTCAATTAGACTCTCAATAGACTGTGAGAGCGCTTCCCTGATGTCAGTGTCGGTTAGGATTACTTCTTTGGGAAGCCCAGTAACAAGGTCCCTACCTTTGACAGATGCTTCTAGTGGAGCGTGAGTGGGTAGCACAGAACCGATG
This sequence comes from Candidatus Zambryskiibacteriota bacterium, assembly GCA_009691335.1. Lineage (GTDB taxonomy): Bacteria > Patescibacteriota > Minisyncoccia > Phycocordibacterales > Zambryskibacteraceae > UBA5004. The sequence continues at coordinate 22,442 of SICR01000001.1, read as the reverse complement.
GAAGTCTTTACCATCTCGGCAGTCTTCTCGCCAATGAGAATTTTAAATTGATTCCTGACATAAGAGACAATATCCGAATTAAATTTGTCACCGGCAATGCGAATATTTTTGGAACGCACTACTCCTCCGAGCGAGATGACGGCAATGTCTGTAGTGCCTCCGCCAATATCTATAACCATATTGCCTACCGGTTCATAGATTGGAAGTCTCATGCCGATGGCGGCTGCCATCGGCTCTTCAACAATATGCACTTCCCCGGCACCAGCATTTCTAGTAGCATCGCGGACAGCGCGAATCTCAACGTTAGTAATATTGGAAGGCACGCCCACGACGACCCGAGGAGAAAATATTTTGTTCGAACCAGCTGTGGCCTTGCCCAATAAGTAAGAGATCATCTCTTCCGTAGTCTCGAAATCTGAGATAACTCCGTCAACCAAAGGCTTAATAGCGGTAATATGTTGGGGGGTGCGGCCGAGCATGGCTTTGGCATCAGTGCCTATTGCTACTACTTGTCCTGTCTTCTGATTGACTGCCACAACTGATGGTTCGTTAATGATAATGCCCTTGCCACGCATATAGACCAAAGTGTTGGCAGTACCAAGATCTATGCCCACGTCATGGGAGAATAATCTTTTCCATCTTTTTAAATCAAAAAAATTAAACATTAGTAGCTTCTTGTCCCGAGCGATTTATCCTGAACTTTGTCGAAGGAAGTCGAGGAATTAAGCTTCTCTATTAGATGCTCCAGCGTCATCATCAGGACATCATCTGAACCACGGTCTTTGACTTCAAGCATTTTAGATTCTACTGTTTTGCCTCCTATTACTACTCGAGTAGGAATGCCTATAAGGTCTGCATCGGCAAATTTCTCCCCCGCGCGCAAATCCCGATCATCATAAAGCACTTCAATATTCTCTGAAAGCATCGCATTGTAAATTTTGTCAGCTAATTCCTTGAGAACGCCATCATGCCCTAGAAAAATCAGATGGACTCTAAATGGCGCAACCTCTTTGGGCCAGATCATACCCTTCTCGTCCGAGAGCACCTCGACAATAGTACCCATAAGTCTACTAACTCCTATACCATAGGAAGAAAGGTGGACAGACTGCTTCTCGCCACTTTGATTTTGGATGATAAGCCCGAGGTCCTCAGACTTCTTGGTCCCAAAGTTGAAGATGTTGCCAACTTCAACAGCACTCTTCTTTTCAAAGTCGGACTCCTTTAGTCCTAGTTCACTCACAGTCTTCTCATTCCAAACCTCTTCATTCAATGCCAGCCTCCTCTCCGTGTTGACATAAATATAGTCCTCACCGGCATCACAGAGTGTCTGGAACTCGTGGCTGAACTTGTCGGTAAACATCCCTCCGGAAGCGGAAGTTACGTAAGTAATATTGCCCAAGCCAACGCGATCAAACACTTTACTATACGCGGCAATAGCGCTTTCGTAGAAAGAGAGATTTTCTGCCTCAGTTTCGGCGAAGAAATACATGTCCTTCATGATAAACTCTCGACAACGCATAATACCGCTCTTGGCACGCACCTCGTTCCTTAACTTATTCTGGAATTGGTGGACGGAGACTGGAAGGTCGTTGTAGCTCTTCACGTGAGACTTCATCATTTCCGCGATAGGCTCTTCATGCGACCAGCCGAAACCTATCTCGGTGTCGTTTTTCAATTTTGACTTAAACCAGACATCAACTCTCTCATCATCCCATCTATCTGTTTTCTCCCAGACTCCTTTATTCTGAAGAGTAGACATGAGTATTTCCCGACTTCCAAGCTTCTCCATCTCCTCCGCTATAACTCTTTTAAGATTCTGTATCACCCTCCAACCAAGAGGCAGATAGGAATATACCCCGGCCATTTCCTTGTTGATGAAGCCGGCACGAGTGAGAAGGATGGCGTTTTTAGAAACTTCATCAGCGGGAGCTTCGCGACGCGTTTTGGTAAAAAGTCTACTTTGTCTCATAGCACTATTTTACATCTTCATTCAAAAATTCCCAAATATCGGACGATAATTCTCCTTGCTATGCTAAGCCTAATGTGGTACTATTATAACCGTGCGACACTGACCCTCGCCTGTATCCTCGGCAAAATAATGTTGCGGGTCCATCCGAGTCATCCAGTGTCGCACTCCAATCCTCGGCGATGAGTTGGCCAAATCAACTCGTAACCATCCTTCCAACCATCGCACGTCTTGCGATGGTTTTTTATAAAATATTTTTAACGTCGCGGATAGTAATCAATATCATAAGGAAGATTAGCAGAGCAAATCCTACCGCGTTGATAGCGTTGAATATCCTTGCAGGTATAGAACGTCTACTAATAGCTTCGAGAACTACAAATATAAGTCGTCCTCCATCAAGCGCCGGGAATGGCAAGAGATTGATAATGCAAAGGTTGATGGAAATAAGTGCGATAAAGGTTAATAGATAGCCAAAGCCTAATCCAGAAACTTCCCCCACTAAACCAACCAAACCGACAGGGCCCGTAACAGTAGAGAGATCAGCGTGTCCAACCACAGCTTGGGAAATAAAGATACTCAGAGCTTGTGTCGTTTTAAGAGTTAGTACTGCACTTATCCGCAAACTCTCTGGTACCGCCTCGACGACAGAGAGGTGTCCGTTTTGAGCGGCTTCTAGCGGTGCTGAGAGTCCAGTTATCAAAACTATAAATATTAGAAGCCAAGCGAATAGGAAATTACAAACTACCCCCGCCACCAAGACTAAAGATTGCACGCCTCGGTTCTTATATTGAAAATTATCCACCGAGGAAGCCCCAGAGTAATGTCCCACAGATTCCCCTAGGTCCTTCTTAGGGGAATCTGTGGGATTTTCCCCAAAAATCTTCACAAACCCGCCGAACGGCAGCCAGTTTAAAGTAAAGTCGGTTCCCTTCCACTTGAACAACTTCTTTGCTCTCGGAGGATAACCTAGGCCAAACTCATCGACTCTAATACCAAAAAACTTTGCCACACCGAAGTGTCCTAATTCATGTACAAGTACCAAAATACTTAAAATTACTAAAAAGACTATGACTGACATTGTTCAAGAAGTTAATATGAAATCATCCCATGAGTTCGGATTCTTTCTTATGATACAGTTCCTCAAGCTTTTTGTTCGCTTCATCTACCGATTTCTGGAGCTCATTTTTAAATCTTTTCTGCTCATCTTCTCCTGCCCCCCTCTTCTCGATATCGTCTAGAACTTTCTGTCTCTCATTCCTAACCTTAATACGAGCGTCCTCAAGCTTTTGTTTGGCCAGCTTCAAAAGCGTTTGGCGATTCTCCGCTGTAAGTTGTGGGAAGGAAACTCTCAAACCTTCCGAGTCGGTAACTACTGAGACTCCGAGATTGGATTGCCGAACTCCAGAATCAATAGAATTAATAACAGTCTTATCCCAGGGAACAATACGAAGAGAACGAGAGTCGCTTATAGTAATAGTAGCGAGCTGATTTATAGCCATAGGACTGCCATAGACCTCGACCACAACTCTATCAAGAATAGCCGGGGTAGCTTGTCCGCTTCTTATCCCGGCGTATTCATTGCGCAACCATTCTAAAATTCCTAAATATTCCATGTTTGAATTATAGCACTAAGGATAAATGCTCAAGAATTAATCGTGCGGATACCGCCCGACCATCGCTTTCGAGCCTTAAGGGATAGACCTCTTTAATGTCCTTTGTGGAATTAGATTCCTTCAAAATGATCAGGAGTTCATCGAGGAAAACAGAGACATTCAACTCCCTTTCTGCGAATTTCTTGGCGAAGGTTAACCTCTCTTTCAAAGGAAGTTTCAGGAACTTTTTGGCATCACTCTTGGCATCACTCACAGATGACAAGTCTGAACCTTGTCCAGACCGGACAAGGTTCAGACTTGTCATCCTTACGATTTCCATACGCGAGCGCAGTGTCGGAATGATGAGATTTTCTTCTCTAGACACTAGGAAAAAATGTGTAGACGGTACCGGTTCTTCAAATGTCTTGAGTAACGCATTTTGAGCTTCAAGAGTAATGCGTTCAGGAGCAATCAGGAAAACTTTCCGTTCAGTAAACGCCCTGCGAGCCGCAACAACGGAGACACCTCTAGCCTCTTCTATGCCGAACAAGGGCTCTTTGTACAAGAAGAAGTCGGGCGAACCAGTGAGTCTGACCGCATGGCTGGCAAAAAATTCATGGACGGCTCGCTCCCCCTCTAGAGAACCTCCAATAACTAGATAAGCATGATGGAGATTTGAGAAATCTATCTCCATTTTGCTATGGCCTTTCTACTTTCAGAAGTTCAACTTCGAATACAAGCGTTGAGTTGGCAGGTATTGTACCAACAGGACGATCACCGTATCCATAGTCCGGAGCAATCTTCAACAAGCGCTTACCTCCGACTCTCATACCACTAACTCCTTCATCCCAACCTTTGATAACCTGTCCGGTGCCTAAAGTAAATTGGATAGGAATATCTCTATCGCGCGAACTGTCAAAGACCTGACCGTTAGGAAGTTTTCCGACATAATGAGCGGTAATATTATCCCCCGCTTGGGCGACATCTCCTGTACCCACCACCAAATCTACTTTGACAAGGCCTGTTTGAGGCAATTCTTGGTTATCCATATTTACCTGGGTCTTACTGATATTAAAGAGCGCCAATAAAGGACCGGAAAAGAATACATACGTCAACAAAGCAATCCCCGCGAATACTCCTATACCTTCGGTTTTGGTTAATTTCTTCATTTTTATTCTGTTACTATAACCAATATGGTATCATATTTTTATGGATGAAATAACTAAAAAAGAATTGGTGAATACCGCAACCCTTACCCGCGAAGAAATGCAAAGGGTCTCGATAGAGAGGATAGCCGAGATTGCCAAGGAGTTTACGGAAGGGTTCAAGTTCCTTGAGGATTATCCGAGGTCTGTAACATTCTTCGGCTCTAACCAGACCAGAGAAGCCGACTATTATTACCAAAGCGCTAGGAACCTCTCCGCACGAATAGTCAAGGAGCTCGGTTACTCAATAGTCTCCGGAGGTGGCCCAGGCATCATGGAGGCTGCCGACAGGGGAGCCTACGAGGCAGGCGGTAATTCTATCGGTCTGCTTATCAAGCTCCCGACAGAACAGCCAACCAATGCTTATATCAAAAAGAGCGTCAGTTTCCATTATTTCTTCGCTAGGAAAGTTTGTCTAGCCTTCGGCGCAGAAGTTTTCATCTTCTACCCTGGTGGCTTTGGCACACTGGACGAATTCTTCGAAATTATTACCCTCCTTCAAACTAGGAAAATCGGTGGTGCGCCTATCATCTGCGTCGGCAGCGAATACTGGAACAAAATAAAAAACTTATTAGAAAGCGAGCTCTTGTCACGCGACATGATACGACCAGAAGATATGAACTTGTTCACAATCACCGACAATCACGATGAGATAATAGAACTTATTAAAAAGGTTCCAGTAAAAGAAATTATTCCACTAGATTTCGGCCCCAAAATAGAGGTTGTCACTTAGACTTCAACCTAGGATAGGACTTGACATTCTACCAATCCTATGCTAGGATAGACAAAGGGGGCAATTAAGCCAAAATGTCACGAGGAGGCCACATGGCCATATACGCACTCCCCGTCATACTTATGACGGTCCTCATCGCGGTGCTCTACGGCTGCTGGTGGCTCATACCGACGGCACTCGCCGTAATGGGCATCGTCGCTGCGGTTCGCTACAGCTGGACGACGGCTGGGCGGATCACTGGCGCACCAGGTGGGTTCAGCGCCTGCTGGATGGCCAACCGTCAACGGGTAGCCTGGGCGATGTAGATCTTCACGAGCCTTGTGCTCGCGGCGATCATCGTCTACTGCCTAGTGCACCGGTACGCACCGGACTGCACCGGCGGATGTCTGTCGCACCCAGCACCGGTCGCGACTGCCAGCAGGACATTCATTGTGACCGCCGGGTCAGAGTGGACAAAGTATGTCAGGGTGCCCATGAGTGGTACCTCTGAAATCCGGTGGGAACGGGTAGACCAGAACACGGCCTACCAGTTCCGGACCCAGGCCGGCGTCCCGGTCACCCGGAACGCCGGCCTGGTCCCGCACACCGATCACGGGCGAGTCCAGAAGATCCAGTTCCGGGCCGTCGACTCGAACCCCGTGTACATCCGTGTGACGATCGTCGAGTGACGACCGTCACACGGAACACAATGGCGCCCAATCTCTCTAGAGATTAGGCGCCATTTTTCTATTCAGAATTTCTTGCTAGAGGTTCAGGTAGGGGGGAGCGGTAATACCGAATGTTCCGAGTATAATACGGATGAGTCCGTAAGCGGAAATCATGATGAACATTCCTATCAATCCGTATAAGATTTTCTTCTTGCCTTCCTCACGCTTATCATCCGCTGTTTGGGTATTGATGAACTGAAATATCCCCCAAAAGAAGACAAGGAGAGCGACAGCAAAAGCAAGCGTAATAAGAGGGTTCAGAATAAACTGACTGATCTTACTGAGGAGCTCAGAAATAGTCATTAATTATCTAAGAGGAACTGTCGGTACAGTAATCGTATCTCCCTGTCCTACGCCAACAGCCACACCGATAAAGCGGATAAGACCCCAGACAGAGACCATCACAAAGAGTGCTACGAGACCCCAGACCATGAGAGACTTACCTGCCGCCTTAGCCTCATCGTCACTACTGAAGATAAATTTGACCAATCCCCAGAAGAAACAAAGAAGACCCAGAGCGATGATAATAGGCAAAGCGAGGTCAATGAGTCTACCGATTGCACGCAGAAGACCCTCAACATTGCCCAGTTGAGCTGAAGCAAGTGCTGGAGCGAAAGTCAATGTGGCAAGAATAACTTTTTTCATTTTTAACTTATTTAACTTATAAACTTCTTAACTTTCTAATACCTACACGGTATGACCATATAATACGTCAAGGCCGAAGAAAAACAATGGAGTTATCCCCTTCTTCAAAATGAGATGCCGAAGTAATACCAAGGTCTTGATGGTTCCAGTGGAATATTTCCTCTTTGAAGGACATTACCAGGCCATGGGAAATTACCACGGGTAGGTAGTATGCCTGGTTTAGGTTGGTTACCGGGTTGAATCAGGGGATTACGCGATGGTAAGATACCGCGTTTAGCGTCAGGAAGATTCAACTCATTCTGAAAGAAAAGTATTATTCCCCATACAGAAGTCATTACAAACAAAGCGATTAATCCCCAAACCATAATGTTTCTCCCCTCTTCCACAGCCTTCTCACTACCACCAATTTTGAAAATAAATTTGACCAGACCCCATAGAAAGATCAGAAGTCCCGCTCCAGCCAATATCACAGTCCCCGTAGAGATAATTCCGCCAAAAGCTTGTATCAATTCCTTTAATCCGGTCATAATAATCACCTAACAGGTAGAAGTGGCAATATGCCTCCCTGATTATTGGGATTCCTGAACCCAAGATCATTGGAGAAAAATTTAAGTATGCCGAAAACTGAGACCATTACGAAGAGTGCTACGAGACCCCAGATCATGAAAGACTTACCTGCATCATGGCTTTTGACATCACCTGATTTGGCGATAAAACCCACCAGGCCTTTAAAAAACACGAGGAGGGCCAGCAGCACCAAGACCGGCAGAGTAACATCGATAATGGGCAGTAAGTATTCATATATGAGCTCGCTGAAGTTTTGGGGACCGGCTGAAGCAAGTGCTGGAGCGAAAGTCAATGTGGCAAGAATAACTTTTTTCATTTTTATTTCATTATTGGCATATCGGCCCGCCAAGTTGATGGATGGTATTACAGACCACATTAGCCAAAACCCATGAGCCTAGAAGTACAGCAGTGCCTATAGCGGTATAAAGAAGTGATTTATGGGCAGTCGCTAACTTAGTCTCATTCCCCTGCGCCATAACATACAAGAAACCAGAGTAGATAAAGGAGAGGACCGCCACCACTCCGCCGATGGGCAATACGATCTTATCAACGACGGCTTTCATTAGAGAGAAGAGGGAATTCCCTACCCCCTCCTTGAAAGGATTTGGGATGGGCTTGTGTTCAACGAATTGTGCATTCACCAAGGTCGTACCCAGAAGGAATATAATCAGGAATGAAAGCAGTGGGGCTAGAAATTTATTTTTCATTTGAGGAAATAGTAACCCTCGTCCAAGAGAGTGCTGGTTATAGTATAGACCACAAGCCAAGCGGCCAGTATCCACAGGTAGCCCTTGAGGACTTTGAAGAACATATCCTTGGCCTTGGTCTTGTCACCTTCATTGCCACCGGAAGTAAGGAGCAAGAATCCGGCGTAAGCAAATACCATAGCAGCCAACAAAGTAGAGAGTACCACCATATCATTGATGAGCACCTTAGCCAACTCAATAAGCTTGGCGAAATCGCAATCCGGACCGTTACATACTATAAGTGGGTCCATCGAACTATTTATTAATTAAATTATCTAATTTCTCACTGGCCTTATTGACTATCTCGCTCGTCCTAGCTCGGCCACTGGTTATTGTGTCAATCATGTCGCGAAATATTTGATCAGTTCCTTCGTCATCTGGGTCAAGCCAAACTTTGGACTGGAGCGCCGCATCATAAAATACCGGGAATATAGAATCCGTCGGACGAACCCCCAAAAGGTCGCGCCGAACGGGGGGCAAACCCAGTATTTGCGACAAGAGAGAAGCATTCTCCGGTAAGATAATCTTGGAAACGGCTAGGAACGCTGCCGTCGGATTCTTGGATCCTCTCGAAATCGCCATGCCTTCAATGTGAGCAAAAGTGATGGCCCTACCTGCCACTCGAGACTGTGGCACTGAAGCAACAGAGAAATTGAGTGTAGGGGATTTGCCACGCAGGGCCGTTACCTCACTCGCAAACCCCAAGTAATACGCCAGGTCACCAGAGGTAAATCTGGTTTGCGCTTCTGGCATTGTCCGGTTCCAAGAATGATATGTTTTAGTGGGATTAGCGAACTCAGCATAGAAGTCTAGGGCCGAGCCAGCTGGATTTATGGGTAAGTTGAAGTTGTCAGTAAGTGTTGACCTAAGCTCAGAGCCTACAATAGCAGTGATAGGAGTACCCGCCTGAAGGAATAGTAGAGAGAGGATGTCCTTGAAATGGTCAATGTTCTTTGTCTCTCCCATGGCCACCGCTGATTTGATTAAATTTCCTGCTGCATCGCGCTTGCTCAAGTTTAGAGTCTGTTTATATATCTCATCCCAGAAAGAAAGGGGTTTAGCGATACCGGCGGTAGAGAGAAGGTCTCGATTGTAATACAGAACCATTGGATCAATGGATATAGGTAGGGCATAAATACCTTCCGCGGTCAGGAATACTTCCCCAGCCTGAACAAATGTATCTTTGAAATCTTTCTCTCCCAGACTGCTGTAAGGTATGGCGATAAGCTTATTTTTATTCTTCCAGAATTTATCTTGCGACAAGATAATGATGTCCGGTCCAGAGCCTGCGGCCAAAGCTTCGGTAAAGTCAGCTTCCAGAGACTCCACCGATTTCTCAACATAGCTAATAGTCAGAGTCTTGTCCTGTGAGAATCCGGCGTTATTGAGGAAAGTATCAAAATCGTTGTTCGCAATAGAACCCCAAACAGTGACCGTAGCTTGAACTGAGCCGGCACCACGATAAATGGCGAAGACCATTACCGCCACAATGATGAAGAATCCGAAGACAGTAAGAAGGATTAATTGGAACTTACTCATACAATAAGTGTAACAGAGAAAAAGTATTTATAAAAAGCCAGATGTGGAGCAAATGTAGTTCAGAAAAATGATAGTGCGTTTTCCTAAGTTATATTTGCGGGAATTTACAGGCATATAAGCGATGCCAAAGAATCTCCTTCTCTCAATTTCATAATGCGCACACCCTGTGTCTGTCTGCCGAGTACAGGAATTTCTTTGAGGTCTACTCTGACCACCTGAGATTTTTTAGAAATTGCTATCACTTCCTCTTCTTGATCGGTAACTACTTGAGAAGAGATGACATCGCCTGTCTTGGTAGTCACCTTGGAGGTCAAGATGCCTGAACCTCCTCGGCCTTGGACCTTGTATTCATCTAGTTCTGTGCGCTTGCCATAACCATTGGCAGAAATAACCAGAAGGTGAGCATTCTTCCAATCTTTCTTTATAGTATGTGCGCCGATGACAGTGTCCCCAGTGCCAAGCTTTATACCACGTACTCCTCCGGCGCCTCGTCCCATCTCGCGCAACCCCGCTTCTTTGAAACGTATAGACTGACCTTCTCTAGTAACAACTGTTATATCATCACCCTTTTCTACACACTGTACTGATATAAGCCTATCACCAGGAGCCAACTTGATAGCGATGATGCCTGATGAGCGCACGTCGGTGAAGCTCTTGGCAGAAACTTTCTTAGCTGTACCCTTGGCTGTAACCATAATTAAAAACTTGGAAGTTGAGCTTCCAAGTGGACTTGGAAGTTGAGCTTCCAAGTGAGTGCGCTTCGGCATGGCGAGAATTGAAGTCACTTTCTCATCGACTGACAGTGAGATGAAATTCATAATGCTCTTGCCGCGAGTAGCACGCTTACCCTCTGGCAAGTCATACATCTTGATCTGGTAAGCCTTACCTCGGTCAGTAAAGAATAGGAGGTCGTCGTGAGTAGAAGCTGTGAGGAAATTGGTGACGAAATCCTCTTCTTTAGTATCAAGGTCCACCACTCCCACACCACCACGCTTCTGCCTCTTATATTCGTCTGGGTTAGTGCGCTTGATATATCCGCCCGAAGTCAACACTAAGGTATTCTCTTCTTCGGCAACCAAATCCTCAATAGAAAGATTTTTAACAGCTCCCTTCACAACCTTAGTGCGGCGCTCATCGCCGTATTTCTCTTTTAATTGTTCAAGTTCATCTTTGACCACTCCGGTAATTTTCTTCGGCGAAGCTAGGAGCTCCTGCATTTCTTTGATAAAGGCTTGGACTTCCTTGAGCTCATTTTCTATCTTTTCTCGCTCGAGCCCAGCCAGCTTCTGCAAACGCATTTCAAGGATGGCATTGGCCTGTATTTCAGAAAATTTGAATTCTTTCATCAACCCGGTGCGGGCGTCGTCCACTGTTTTGGAAGCTCTGATGAGCTTGATAACTCTCTCAATATTGTCGAGTGCCTTCGATAGACCCAAAAGAATGTGCTCACGCTCTTCCGCTCTAGCTAGCTCAAATATCGTTCTACGCTTGACAACTTCCCTCCTATGCTTGAGAAATTCTTCGAGAATACTCTTGAGCGAGAGGGTCTGCGGCACACCATCTACCAGAGCGACAATGTTTAAGTGGAATGTATCTTCAAGCTGCGTGTGCTTGTAAAGAGAGTTGAGAATCTTTTGCGGCTGGGAACCCTGTTTGAGATCAATGACGATGCGGATGTCCTTGGCGGACTCATCACGCATGCCCTTGATACCCTCAATTTTCTTATCCCTATGAAGTTCGGCAATCTTTTCTATGAGATCTGTCTTATTTACCCGATACGGTATCTGGGTGATGACTATCTGGAAGTTCCCTGCTTTGTTCTCTGAAATATCAGCTACTCCGCGAGTTACTACAGGACCTCGGCCAGTGGCATAAGCATGGTGAATTTCCTTCTCGTTAAAAATGATGCCACCAGTGGGGAAATCAGGCCCCTTTACAAACGACATCAAATCCTCGGTAGTAGCTTCCGGGTCCCGAATTAAAGTTATGGTGGCATCGACAAGTTCATTTAAATTGTGAGGCGGGATGTTGGTGGCCATACCGACAGCAATACCAAGGGTGCCATTAAGCAAAAGTTGTGGAGCGACGGAAGGCAAGACGATGGGTTCATCTTTTGTCCCATCATAGTTGGGGCGGAAGTCCACAGTCTCTTTTTCAATATCCTTTAGCATCTCACCCGCCAGTTTGGACATCTTGGCCTCGGTATAGCGCATCGCTGCGGCATTATCCCCATCTATTGAACCGAAGTTTCCTTGTCCGACGATAAGCGGATAGCGCATGGCAAAGTCCTGAGCCAAGCGCACCATAGCATCATATACCGCTACGTCACCGTGCGGATGATATTTGCCCAAGACTTCTCCAACTACCGTAGCTGACTTCCTAGTCTTGGCGGAAGCCGTAAGTCCCAACTCATGCATGGCAAAAAGAATTCGGCGATGGACGGGCTTCAAACCGTCGCGCACGTCAGGTAGGGCTCGGTCAGTGATAACCGACATAGCGTAGTCGATGAAGCTCTCCTTCATCTCAGTCGTTATAGACCTTACTACAACTCTATTTTCTCCCACGGCGAAAACAATTGGTTCTTCTTTTTTATTGGCCATGAATATTGAGCACTCCTTCTCTTAATTGGCTGAAGCTGTCTTGTGCGGCATCAAAACCTTCGGTCGCACTAGCGCGCAAGGAATCAATAGGGCTAACTTCCTCGTGAGCACGCTTCGTATTGTTGTCTTCTGCCAATGTCCCACCCGTACCAAAAGTGACGAGTGTCCAAATGACAAAAATAAGTACAGTTACACCTCCTGAAACAAGTAAGGCGAATCGCTTCTTGTGGCGGTCTGGTTGTCTGTGGAGTGTGGCTAAGTATCGTCGCATAATTTTCAATTAAAGTTGTAAATTGTTCACTCTTCTTTCAAGAGAATGATTTCTCCTTCTTTGCCTTCTAGGTCTTTCTTCTTCACTACGAACTTATCTAGTGGCTCAACCTTTTCTCCACCTTCCTTTATAAATTGCGCCAGCGTCGTGCCATCGTAATGCATAGGGATAATAATAGAAGGCTCAAGGGAAACCGCAAGTTTGTAAGCGACCGCTGGATCAAGAACTTCCTTGCCTCCGACAGGGACGAAGAGGATATCAATATTCTCGAGCGACTCCAATGTTTCTGCTGGAATCTGCGGATCCGCGAGAGCACCAAGGAAGCAGAGATTGAGACCTTCAAACGAAATCATATAAATAGTGTTGATAGAATCTCTGGCTTTAGAAAGGAAGCCTTTAACGAATATATCCTTGATTTCATATTCACCAGGACCATCAATGACGAAACCAGCTTTGTCCGCCATAGCCCCAAGGGCAAGTGCACTGGTTCCGGAACTAGCATCGGTAGAGACTGTCGAGAAAAGTGTAATGTCAGCACTCATTTTCTTGTTGGGATTGACCGCCAAGGTCAGATCTCCTTGGGAAATTTTAAAACATTCTCCCCCTTGGTAACTGATAATCATATGAGCCTATTTTATCATAATAAGCCTAGTTTTACCACTATTTTGAACATACACCCAAACTTCAAATGATGCTCCACTGTAGGCTGCCCTTTCTTATTTTTTATATTTATATGATTAAGGAAACATATGACATATGTCATATGTTATATGTTATATGTTATATGTTATATGTTTCCTTAATACATTATAATCATCCTATAGGTTGAAAATAATGTATTAAGGGGAATAAAATAATGTACTTGTGTTTTTGAAGGATTCTGGTATATTATTAAGGTTCTTTACCAGTCCCATCAGCCTTGGGTTTAACCCGAGGATTATCATCCACCGTTTCTGTTATCCCTTGTTCCCCCGCCATAGCTTTAGCGACGGCTGGGTTGGTACGGCAACCATTCTGAAACCAGCAAGGACCGGAAGCGACTACTCAATTTGTCACTATTTGGAAGAAAAAAGGCTACCGAGCCAATTGAAGAAAAAATCTCAACAAAACCGGAAGTTAAGGAAACAAAAAAGGAAAAGAAAACCCCAGTCTCTGAGGTTGTTTCTACTGACACAGAATCAGTCATGAATAGTTTTATAGAAAGAATCTCCGCTCCACCGATGGTCGACGACCTCATCGAGGGCCAGGTTATCTCTATCGATAAAGGTGCGGTCTACATCGACCTGCCTCCTTTCGGCACAGGTATCATCTACGGTCGCGAGTTCCAAAACGCGCGCGATATTATAAAAAGGATTAATGTCGGAGACACTGTCGCAGGCAAGGTTATTGCTATGGGCGGTAAGGAAGGCTATGTAGAAATATCTCTCAAAGAAGCTCGCCAAGCTATCATCTGGTCTGAGGCGGAAGATGCGATTCGCGAGAAACGAACATTCGAACTCTCTATCACAGATGCCAACAAGGGTGGTCTTATCATCAACTGGCAAGGTATTACCGGATTCTTGCCTGCATCTCAACTTAAGCCTGAGCACTATCCTCGCATCTCTGATGGAGATAAAGACAGAATACTAGATGAATTGAGAAAGTTGGTCGGTGAGAAACTCTTGGTCACTATCATCGGAGTAAATCCCAAAGAAGGTAAGCTTATATTCTCTGAGAAATCCCCAGAGACTAAAGATAAAGAGAATATCGTTGCTCGCTACACATTGGGCGATGAACTCTCCGGCGAAGTAACAGGCCTCGTCGACTTCGGCATCTTTGTAAAGCTTGAAGAAGGACTCGAGGGCCTTGTCCACATATCTGAAATTGATTGGGGACTTGTAGAAAATCCCAAGACCATGTTTAAGATTGGTGAAAAGGTAAAGGTCAAGGTCATCGAAATCAAGGATGACAAAATCTCCCTCTCCATCAAAGCACTCAAAGAGAATCCTTGGAGAGAAGCTGAAAAGAAATACAAGAAGGATGATGTAGTCCAAGGTGTCATCATCAAGTTCAATAAACATGGTGCCCTGGCTTCTATTGAGGAAGGTGTAGCTGGTCTCATCCACATTTCCGAGTTCGGTTCAGAAGACAAACTCCGTGAGAAGCTTGAAATGGGCAAGTCTTATAACTTCAAGATCACCCTCTTCGACCCAAAGGAACAAAAGATGGCTCTCTCATTCGTGGAGAAGAAGTAATCCAAACTTGGCCAACATCCGATGTTGACCAGCGCACTTCGAGATTACCCTCTTCGACCCCAAGGAATAGAAGATGACATTATCTTTCGTAAAAAATAAAACAAAAAGACGATTTTTATGGCTTTCGCAGCACGATGGCGTGAGGAAACAAAATTTTTACCAAAAAATTATCGCGAACCTAAAAAATCGTATTTTTGTTTTATCAGCCGTTAAACTCCGTCATTGCGGGAGCGAGGCCACTGTCTTTGATAGTTTCGACTGCAGTTACAACAGACCTGAAAACTTTTTTGAGAATTTCTGTTTCTGGCTTTTTGAAATCTGAGAGAATATGTTTCTCAACATCTTTCTCCCCTTTCGGCTTTTTCAATTTGCCTGATGGCGTTACAGGCGAGATACCAATACGAATGCGGATGAAAGCTTCGGTCTTGAGAGCTTTTATAATACTTTCAACACCACGATGTCCACCAGAACTTCGGTTATAAGAAATTTTCATCAAACCAAGAGGCAAATCCAGATCGTCATAAATCACAATGAGCTTCTCTGCTGCCTTTTTGCTCTTTACTACCTTGGCCACAGCAGGGCCAGTCTTGTTCATAAAGGTATCGGGGGTAAAAACTTTCACCCCATCTATTTTTTCCTCAATCAAATTGGCCGCCATGCGTCCCGTGTTATGTCGAGTGTGCGAATATTGACTGCTCGGATTACCGAGACCTACGACGATATACATACTGCTATTGTGTCAAATGAAGTTAAAGAATACAATCTTTATAAATTATGGATTCGGCAGAAGAAAAAAATCCTCCCGCCAACAGTCGTTCTGAATTCTGGAAAGAACTCGCCAAACTTGTCATCCTCTCTGTCGTCATTGTCATCCCCTTTCGCACTTATATCGCACAACCATTTATAGTAGATGGCTCATCTATGTTCCCAACTTTCAAAAATGGTCAATATCTTATAGTTGATGAGGTCACCTACCACTTCAACAACCCGGAGCGTGGCTCAGTGCTTATATTTAAATACCCTCTAGACCCCAAGAAGAAGTTTATCAAGCGCATTATCGGCCTGCCTAGCGAAACGGTTTCTATTAAGGAAGGCAAAGTCACTATCAAAAATACTGAACACCCGGATGGCCTACTTTTAGATGAATCCTACATCGAACTGTCCAAACCAGATAGCGTGGATTACACTTTGGGCGAAGACGAATACTTCGTTATGGGAGACAACCGTGCCGCCTCCGCTGACTCGCGAGAATGGGGTCCCGTACCAAGAGCAAATATGCTGGGACGACCAGTGCTACGCTTATATCCGCCGACGTTTATGCCTGGGGAAATATCCTATTCAATAGACAGTCTCAGCAGTAATCCATAATGCTCACAAAAGTAAGCCAAGTACATAAACCGAGGTGGCAATTATCCGAATTTGATAAAGCACTTATCACCGCAACTTATTTCGGCTTCACCCCTATCGCTACTCCCAAAGTAATTGCTACCGATATTGCCTCTTGCGAGCATTGCACTGAACTTTCGCACTATAATGCGGTAGAAAAGGCTGCCCTCATCCGCACCTATCTGGAAGAAGACTTTTCCTCGCTTCCCCATCCTCTCTCTCTGATATATAGAAGAGTAGCCAAGCGCACACAGTTGGGAGGGCCAACTTCGACTAAACATTCGAGTCTAGGCGGGTACGATCTCCACTTCATTGGCAGTCAAACAGGTATTGCCGAGGCAGCTCTCATACGTGCCTCCCTATCCATACTTTCAGAAGAGGGGTACAAAAATCTGCGCGTGGAACTCAACTGTATTGGCGATAAAGAATCTCTGGCCACCTACGAGCGAGAGCTTATAAATTATGTCAAAAAATTCGGGAGCAATATTTCTGAAAAGTTGAAAATCGCACTCAAGGAAGACGTCTTTAACCTATTTAGGCTTGAGCACGAGGAAGCCATGCAGTTCAGAGTATCCGCTCCTGCCTCCATTTCATATCTCTCCGCCCAATCTAGAACTCATTTCAAAGAAGTGCTGGAGTTTGTCGAAGCGCTTGGTATTGAATTCGGCCTCTCACCAGAACTTATAGGAGAAAAGAATCATTCTTCACACACCATATTCGCTATCCGCTCTACCGGCATAAATGCCGAACTCTCGTCAATTGGAGGAGACTACCTTGCCGTTGGCTATCGCTACTCTCGCCTTGGTCGTAGACTAGGTATGAAGAAAGAAATCCAAATGGCTGGAGTATCCCTCTTTTGCCCAGAAAAAAATGTTATTAAAAAGATTTACAAAGAGTTGCCCAGGCCGAAATTCTACTTGATACAACTCGGCCAATCAGCGAAAATAAAAACCCTAAGTCTCATTGAGCTTCTACGCTCTCATCGCATACCTGTGCACCACTTTCTCGGCAAAGATAAGCTGACGGTTCAACTAGGCAGTGCAGAGAGTCTGCACGTACCATACCTCATCATCATCGGGCAGAAGGAAGCACTCGATGGTACCGCCACTGTCAGGAACATCCAAACCCGCGCCCAAGACACGATACCCATAGAGAGACTACCTGACTTTCTGAAACACGTCAGTCTTTAGGGTTAGACAATAATTTAGCTTCGTGTTAGAGTGTCCCTTGCAACTTATGACAGCATCATCTGTAAATATCGAGGTCACAAAAGGCCAGAATGAAAATAATTTAAGCGTCCTCCGACGCTTTACTAAGCGCGTCCAAGCGGCAGGTGTCCTCCCTCGTGTCCGTTCCAAGAGATACAGCGAGCGTATCAAGTCAGGCAATGTGAAGAAGTCCAAGACCTTGGAATACCTCAAGAAGAAGGAAGCCATCAATGAACTTATAAAGCTCGGTAAACAAAGTGAGCTGAACTCTCTCACTCACCGCCGAAGATAATCAAAGGTCATATAACATATGACCTTTGGATTTTCAATAAAAAATACAACTAGAAGACGTATTCCGAAGGCCAAGTTTGAGCTGATAAAAGATTATATTCTGGGAAAAAGATACGAACTCTCTTTGGTATTCTGCGGAGACGCTCTCTCGAGAAGCCTCAATCGCCACTATCGCGACAAAGACAAGGCCACCAATGTGCTGTCGTTTAAATTATCGAAGGATTCTGGAGAAATTTTCATAAACCTATACAAGATGAAAAAATTTAGCCCGACATACCTCTTTGTCCACGGATGTCTTCATTTGAAAGGAATGGAACATGGCGATACAATGAACAAGGCTGAAAAAAAATATTTAAATGTCGCGTCAAATCATCGTTGGGATTGATATAGGAACTTTTGAAATCAAGGTAATTATCGCGGAAGGCGTCAATGTTAACGGCAACTTCACCCCACGCATCATCGGCACCGGCACAGCAGAAACGAGAGGGGTAGAAAAAGGCTTCATAACCAATACTGCTGAAACGGCCGCAAGTGTGCGCACCGCCGTGGCCAAAGCGGAGAAAATCTCCGAGGTAAGAGTCAAGCGGGCATATGTCTCCTTTGGAGGTATCGGCTTGGGAAGTCTCGCTACTACTGGTTCAGTGGCTATCTCTAGAGCAGATCTCGAGATTACCGAGAGAGACCTTACGGCTGTCTTAGATGTGGCCGAACAATCCATCTCCCGCGCCACCTTAATCAACAAACGCATTATCAATACCATCCCCATTGAATACAAAATAGATGGCAAGATTTCTTGGGGAGAACCTCTCGGTCTCAAGGCCCAGAAGCTCGAGGTCAAAGCACTTTTCATAACTTGCCTAGAACATCATCTCTCCGATGTTATAAAAACTATTGAAGAGGCAAACATAGAAGTCATTGATGTCGTAGCGGCACCAATAGCCGCGAGCTTCGTCACAATTTCTAAAAAGCAGCGTCGCGTCGGATGCCTCTTGGCTGACATCGGTGCAGAAACTCTCTCTGTCATAGTTTTCGAAAATAATAACCCCATATCCCTTGAAGTCTTCCCCATCGGCGGGGCGGATATCACCAACGACATTGCCTTAGGTCTCAAGATGCCACTAGAAGATGCTGAGAATGTCAAACTCGGCGGTCTCTCCCACTCTTCTTATTCTAAAAAAAATCTAGATGCCATCATCGGAGCCCGCCTGGGAGACTACTTTGAGCTCATACAAAATCATTTGAAGAAAATTGGGCGCGACAAACTTCTGCCAGCAGGCGCGGTACTTACTGGCGGAAGCGCTAGCATACAGGGGATTAAAACTTTTGCCGAAGAAGAACTGGAATTACCAGCACAAATCGCGGAAATCCATTTCGGCAACACCGATAGAAATAAGATACGCGACAATATCTGGGCTACTGCGTGCGGACTCTCCCTTTGGGGGTTCAATTCAGACGACACGGGACATATGATGGGTCCGAGAAAGGGCCCAATCTCCGCCGAAGACGGTCAGCGTCTGGCACGCAAATTTTCCCGCTGGTTGTCTCAACTTTTGCCATAAAACAAGACATATTTCTACTTAGTAGTCAATGTACTTTCATTTTCTAAACCCTCTGGTAAGATAGGCGCATCCATAAATTTAAGCGTATGCCACAAATAAAACCAGAAGTAGAATCATTCGCTCGTATCAAGGTCATCGGGGTTGGCGGTTCAGGGAAAAATACCATTAATCATATGATTAACTCCAAGGTCAAGGGAGTTGAGTTTATTGCTGTAAATACGGATGCGCAGGACCTTCACCACTCTCTGGCCAAGAAGAAAATCCACATCGGCAAGAACCTCACAAGAGGCCTCGGTACCGGTATGAACCCAGAGCTTGGCAAGCGTGCGGTTGAAGAAACCAAGGAGGAAGTTCAGGAAGCCATCAAGGGAGCGGATATGGTATTTGTCGCAGGAGGACTTGGCGGAGGCACAGCTTCAGGCGCAGCTCCAGTAGTTGCCCGCACTGCCAAAGAGAATGGGTGTCTAACCGTCGCTGTCGTCACCAAACCATTCTTCTTTGAGGGCCAGCAGAGAATGCGAATTGCAGAAGCAGCGGCCGAAGAACTCCGACAATCAGTGGACGCTCTTATCATCATTCCCAATGATCGCCTTCTTCAGACCGTTGATAAAAATGTTACTGCCAAGAACGCCTTCGCCATCTGCGATAACATTTTGAAGGAAGCAGTCGAGGGTATCTCCGAACTCATTACCACTCCGGGTATTATCAATATTGACTTCGCCGACATCCGCTCCGTATTAGAGAACTCAGGTGCGGCACTCATGGGCATAGGCTCCGCTTCAGGAGAGAACCGCGCCGCCGAAGCTGCCAAAGCCGCTATCTCTTCCCCACTTCTGGAAATATCTATCAACGGCGCCAAGGGCGTACTCTTCTCTATCGCCGGCGGTGATGACTTGGCTATGTTTGAAATACAGGAGGCCGCCAAAGTTATTACCGAATCAGTTGATCCGAATGCCAAGATTATCTTCGGTACCATCCACGACGACAAGCTCAAAAAAGGTGAGATCAGGATTACCGTCATCGCAAGCAACTTCCCCGATAACAACTTCCGTGGTACCAAGTCCACTTCCTTATTCCAAACCTTTGGAAACAACAATGAAGAAGCTCCGTCTAAAGGCAGAATATTCAATACTATTTCCGCTCCGAAGGATGTGAGCTCTCTAAGGGAAAATATAGATATCAAAAAGCCTGTGGGCACTCCAGCTGCCTCTCCAATCGAGGACAACGATGATGACTGGTCTGCCGTCCCAGCATTTCTCCGCCGTTCTAAATTGAAATAGTAGTAAACAGTATGGAGTAAGTAGTAAGAGAGAAAAATTTTTGGTATTCTATATTGGTTATTCTTACTTCATACTCCTTACTTCGTACTTCATGATATACGACTTAGCTATCATCGGAGGTGGGCCGGCCGGCATTGCAGCCGGCGTTTATGCTGCCAGAAAACACCTAAAGACGATTCTCATAACCGAAACATTTGGCGGTCAAAGCACTGACTCGATGGGTATTGAGAATTGGATAGGATGGAAGAGTATCCCCGGTCCGGAGTTCGGTAAACTTTTGGAAGAACACTTACGATTTGCCGCTGGAGAATCCGTAGATATAAAATCTGGGGAAAAAGTTGAGAAAGTAGAGAAGTCCGACAATGGCTTCAAACTTACTACTGCAAACGGAGCAACTTACCAAGCCAAGACCGTGCTCGTCGCCACGGGCAGTCAGAGAAAAAAGCTTGAGATCCCCGGTGCCAAAGAATTTGAGAATAAGGGTATCACCTATTGCGCTTCGTGCGATGGACCTCTATTTGCTGGACAAGATGTGGCTGTTATCGGCGGAGGCAATGCCGCGTTTGAGACTGCGGCTCAACTCCTTTCTTATGCCAAATCCGTCACCCTTCTAAATAGAGGGGATATACTCAGGGCGGATGAAACTACTGTGGAAAAGGTTTTGTCTCATCCAAATATGACAGCTATAAAGAATGCTAAGCCGAAAGAAGTAAGAGGAGATAAGTTTGTCACAACTTTGGTTTATGATGACACTTCAGGAGAACATGAATTAAAAGTCGGGGGAATTTTCGTCGAGATAGGTTTACTGCCTACGACATGGTTTGTCGAAGAGCTCATTAATTTAAATCCCATCAAGCAAATCCCCGTTGATCCGCGTACTGGGCGCACCGAAATTCCCGGCCTCTGGGCCGCTGGAGACTCTACTGATGGCTTCTACCACCAGAACAACATTGCCGCTGGTGACGCAGTCAAAGCGCTTGAAGATATTTATCTATACTTACACGCCCGGTAATGAGACTTGGCAAAGTTTTCAACGCGCCAAACTTAAATCTTGGACATTTTTGAGAAATGCGGCTATTACGATAGGTCCCATACCACCCGGAACAGGAGTAATAAGCGAAGCCTTGGGCGACACGGTGTTGAAATCTACATCCCCGACACTTTTACCATTAAACCGTTCAAATCCAAAATCTACAACGACGGCCCCCTCCTTTATCATCTCTCCTCTTATCAAATTAGGCTTCCCTACCCCAGAGACGACAATGTCGGATTGTAGACATAGCTTCTCTGGCTCATTGGTATCCTCATCTATTCTGAAAACTTCTTTACACCTTCCTTCAAGCCAATGCGATATCGGCTTGCCTATCAAAACTCCTTGTCCAAAGACTGCAGCGGTTTTGCCCTCAAGGTTAACCTTATGCTCATTGAGAAGTATTTCTAACGCTCTGACCGCAGGCGGGACGAGGGTTGGGGTGTGACCAGACACTCGGAAATCATCATTATAAAAATTCTCTTGAGCAATGACAGATAGCGCATCAATATCTTTTTCTATTGGCACAGCATTCAAAAGTTTCTCTGTGTTATAGCCAGGAGCCAACGGTATCTCTACTATAATTCCAGTAATATTGTTATCCTTATCCAATTCTCCTAACTTTCTAATAATTTCGTCTTCCGGAGTACCGGGCTTGAAATTGTATTCATAAAGCTTCATACCCACTGACTCAGCGTATTTCTTCTTCATCTCAATGAAGCTCTTTATAGCTAAACTGTTACTTACGGAAACCGCGGCAATAGATATATTCTTGTTAGCCGGATTTCCTTTTATATCCGCTAAAACCTTTTGAGCTATAATCTTGCCATTAATGATTGTCATCTTTATTGTGGTCGCACAAAAATTCTGTTGAATTTTTGTG
>SICR01000013.1 GCA_009691335.1 Candidatus Zambryskiibacteriota bacterium | reverse complement strand
GTATGAGAAAGAACATTCCTCATGGCTGAATCGCGATGGCGTCTATAGCGACTACATACAAGCGATAGTTAAAGTTTTTATAAAATATATTAAAGGCGTACCTCAGGAGAAAGTTCTAGATGCCGCCAAAGCAGTAACGGAACACCGCCAGAACCATGTCTATCGCTACACGCGCGAGCTGACAAAAAAACTCAAAAGCAAAGGTTACTATCTCTTAGCTATCTCTCATTCTCCGAAATTTATCCTCGATGGGTTTGGCCAAGCTCTTGGCTTTGACAAAATTTATGGCATACGATACGAACTTGATGGAAAGGGGCGGTTCACTGGCAAATTGATGGATGAAGAATTGATCCTAGACAAGGCAAGGGTACTAACTCGCGCTGTAGAGAAAGAGGGTCTTACTTTGAAGAACTCATACGGCATAGGAGACACTGAGAGTGATATAAAATTCTTAAAAATGGTGGACAATCCTATCTGCTTCAACCCAAACAGCAATCTTTACAAAGAAGCGAAGAGGTGCAAATGGAAAGTGGTTGTGGAGAGAAAGGACGTCATCTACGAGATTTAGACAGAGAAATACTTGCGACTATCTGTGTCAATATTGTTGGGTTAATAAAACACTTTGCCCGCCCCGACGAAATCGTCGGGGCGGGCTTTCTGCTTCTTAGGCGGCGATGCGCATGTGCTTGATGTTCCGGAGTGACGGATTCTGGATGACAACTTCCCATCCGCGAGTCAGAGCTTCGAATTCCCTGTCGGAGTACGGACTCTCACGGTCAAAAACGTTGAATCCCAAGAGTGCCGGCTCCTTACTCTTCGGATCGAGTCCGAGCATCCGACAACCGTCAAGGTAGTCCCCGCCAGAAACCTGACAGAGCACACAACTGGTGAAGCTCGCAATCGGATGGATCCTTTGGACACGATCTCGCCAATCAGGACCGACCATAGCTTCAAAAGCTCTCACTCCCGCGCTGATGCGCGAGCCAACGGAGAATAGAATTGTATTGGAACTCGCACTACCAAAGTCTAGTCTCGCCTGCATCATGATTTGTGCCCTTTCTGTGAGAAGTTGGATTGACTTGCTCTACAGTGTACGGCACGGAAGAACTGTGCCGTTTTCGATTATATCAAATATCCTTCAGTTCTGCCCAAAGCTAATCTTAAAGAATGATCGACAAAATCTTTCGGGCGCCAACCACTCTGTTTAAATGATTGGTGCAATAGAGCTTCTTCGTGCAGAACTGGTACGGAATTTGTTTCGAGTAGATAAATCTTCCCTTTCGGCGTGATAATAAAGTCAGAGCTTGAGAAATGACGTAAGCCTAATATGTTGTGAGCCTTTTTTGCCAACTCTTCCATTTGTTTATTTTCTTCCACACTCGGTTTTGCAGTCCTTCGATTGATCTTCAAATGAGTCGGGAGGAAAGCGTACAAACCTTCACCTTTGCCACCTTCAACTACAGTACAGCTTGCGACTATGCCACTCACATATTCTTCAACTATAGCCTTGGGTGAATGTTGGAAGACGTGCTTGACAGCATCTTTGAGCTCTGCGAATGTACGCGCCATCCGAACTGACATGGCTCTTACTCCAGTAGAAGGCTTGACTATGACAGGGTGCCCGAAGTTTCTAAATATATATATGAGTTTATCTTCGTTGAAGAGGTCTTGTTCAGAAACCACCTCGAATTCAGGCGTGGGAAGCGCGTGTTTGCGATAAAGACGCTTGGCCAAATCCTTGTTATTGGAGAAACTTGCGGCCAAGGTCCCAGAACCAACAAATGGAACCTTGATACTTTCTAAGAGTTGCTGTACTTTGCCATCCTCTCCATACGGCCCATGCATGGCATTCCAAACCACATCTATCTTTGAAAGAATGCGATGCGGTTCCTCTACAAGACCGCCATAATGCCAATCCCCATCTTTGGAAATAAAAATGTCCAACGGCTCATATGATTCCGGCATCTTACGTAAGAGAGACAGGACATATGCCCCAGTCTTCAAAGAATCACTATAAGCATAAGACGGTCCGCCTCGTAGTACAGCAACTTTTGTCTTTCCAAAATTCATTATTAAATTATATCCTAAATCCTTTGCCTCGTAACTTCCTGTGATAACCTACAGCAAATCTATGCGCTTCCGCATTCGCCAAAAGTATTTCTTTCCCATATTTATCTGCATACTGTCTACTACCTACTATTTCTCTAGCCCTATGCCTCTCATCTTTTACAACCGAAACCACTTCTATCATTTCAAGTCCTGACTCCACCAAGACCTTCCTCGCGACGTTTATCTGACCCTTGCCTCCGTCTACGACAACCATGTTCGGAAATTTCCATTCCGGATGTCCAAACCGTCTTTCAAGCACTTGCTTTAAATTTCCAACATCGTCATTTCCTCGCCCCTCCGAAGCCTTGTACGAAGGAGAGTCATCCGCTCTAATCTTAAATTTCCTATACTGGCTCTTATTTACCTCCCCATCTCCCGACACCAAACCTGCGGGCAGATCTACTACCGTCATTACTCCCACGACATTAGTGCCGGATATGTGGGCAATGTCATAGGCTTCTATTCTAAATCCTACTTCATACTCATTACCTCCCACTTCTTGTTTTATCAATGCCACATCTTGGATGTGCTCCAAAGCAAAAATCTGTCTTTTAACTTTCTCCGCTTCTTCAAATTTCTCTTCTTTTGCGAGTTTTTTCATTTCTTTCTCCAAATCTTTAATCAAAGTTTCTTTCCTGCCTTCAAAGAACAAAACAATATGCCTAATAATTTTTCTATAATCTCTTTTAGATATCCAGCCAACACAAGGTCCTGGGCAGAGACTCATTTGAGAGTTGAAGCACGGCCTCCCAGTCAATTTGCATTTGCTGTCCCGATAAGGGAAAATTTTCCTGATAATTTTCAACCCTTCTTTCAATTCCCCTGAATGCGGAAACGGCCCGAAAATTCTATGAATTTTGAACGACGAATTATGAACAATGATTTCTTTGTTCTTTATTCGAGATTCATTATTCACGCCTACAAATAATTCTCGACCTCTCACTGTCAGAATTCTTGGAAATTCCTCTCTGGTCACCACAACAAAGTTGTAACTCTTGTCATCCTTATCACGTGAGTTAGCGTACGGCTGGTACTTCTTTATCTGGTTGGCCTCTAAGATGAGAGCTTCTAGCACCGAGTCAGTCTCTACGAACTCGACCCTGTCTGCTTCCTCGAGCATCTTCTTGATAAGCGGGCTTCTGGTGAGCAGGATATCGCGGGCGAAGTAGCTCTTGACCCGGTCTCTGAGAGAAGTGGCCTTCCCAATGTATAAGATAGTTTTGCCCCGCTTGCCCCCTTCACCACGTTTCAGTGGGCCAATAAAAAAGTACACCCCGGGCGCATCAGGCAAGTTGAATTGTTTAAGATCGGAGATTTTCATATCGAGTTGACTGCCTCTTGATGTCATTTACCAGACCTCGCTCTTGTCCCCACATGTCCGACATGTGGGGCAATCCAGTCAAGAATCTCTGCATTGAGATCAGATGAATTTCTAAAATATTTTGGAAAATCCGATATTTCCAATATTACTCTTTCCTTTCTATCAATTCTGCGATGATCAACATAACTGCTCCATTTGTAATTATCGAGAAACTCCAGAGCGACTTTTATGCTCTTGACACCACTATCTTTCCAGTTTTTATCAATTAGTTTCAGGGGATTCAGATGGATATAAGAAAAAAGATATTTTGCATGAGTATCTTTCGAAACAAGTTCTGACTTAAACGAACCTTCAAATAAACTCCCGGTACGTTGATATTTAGAATTAAAGTATTTGGAATACGCAGTCGAAAGTTTTCTCATGAATTCAGAGATTTGATTTTTCCCCTCTTCCACCCCCCACATGTCCGACATGTGGGGGGTTGCTTTCATTGTCAGATAAATGTGAAAGTGGTTAGGCATCAGAACCCAAGCCCCTATAGAGACTAAAGTTTCTCCCCTTTCAAAATCAAAAGCGTCTATTTGTTGATCAACAATGTCATCACGGAACTTAAAATTTTTATATGTGTTACAGATAAAAAGACACTGGACGAAATGATGATAGTCAGAATCATCCAGAAAAATTTTCTGTTTACTATTTCCTCTGTTATAGATGTGGTAATACTCACCGGGAACGAACGGGATTTTCCTAATTGCCATATTTATATCATACATCTTTTCCCACATGTCGGACATGTGGGAGTTTAGTGAGCGTAGTCGAACTATTTTTTACGCAGAGCCTTCCTTAGATACTTCCCAGTATGCGTATCGGTATTGGCCACCTCCTCTGGTGTCCCCTTGGCCACCAACTCTCCCCCACCATCACCACCTTCTGGTCCGATGTCTATAACGTAATCAGCGGACTTAATAAAGTCCATATTGTGCTCGATCACCAAGACCGTATTGCCTTTATCTACTAGTTTCTGAAGTATCTCTATAAGTTTCCCCACATCTTCGTAATGAAGGCCGATAGTCGGCTCATCCAGAAGATAAATTGTTTTCTCCAAATGCGCGCGGTAAAGTTCTGAGGAAATCTTCACTCTCTGCGCTTCCCCACCAGAGAGCGTGGTTGCAGATTGTCCAAGCGCCAAGTAGCCAAGACCGACATCATTCATGGACTTTAGCCTGTCGTAAATCGCCGGAATATCTTCAAAAAATCCCAGAGCTTCCTCAATAGTCATCTCGAGCACTTGATGAACATTTTTATGCTTGTACTTAACTTCCAAAGTTTCTTTCATAAACCTCTTACCTCCACAGACATCACAAGGCACATAGACAGTCGGTAGGAAATGCATCTCCACTTCTATCATGCCGTTACCTTGGCAAGTCTCACAACGACCACCCTTAACATTGAATGAGAACCTATTCGGCTTCCAGCCACGGGCACGAGCTTCGGCAGTCTCGGCGAATAGCTCACGGATAAAGGTAAAGGCACCGGTATAAGTCGCTGGGTTTGAGCGAGGCGTCCTACCTATCGGCGATTGGTCGATAAGAATTGTTCTGCCCAGATATTCTGAACCGGTAAAATTCTGACAATTATAAGTACTAGCATTCCTGAATCGGCGGTCGAGGCGAGACTGCAAATTTTTATGCAAGATTTCATAAACGAAAGAAGATTTGCCAGAACCGGAAACACCTGTGACCACTATTAGACGCGCAAGCGGAATATCTATATTTAGATGTTTGATATTAAATATTTTTCCAGCACGAATAGATATCATCCCTCTCTCCGCTTCTCTCCTCTTCTCCGGTAATTCTATCTTTTTCTCCCCGCGCAAATACGCGAGAGTCAGGGAACCGCTTTTATTTTTTGGCGCGGTTAGAAGTCCATCAAGATAGTCCGCTACGACAACATCTCCACCATGTACTCCAGCGCCCGGACCAATATCTATAAGATAGTCGGAGGAATAAATAGTCTCTTCATCGTGTTCAACGATAAGAATGGTATTGCCTAGGTCACGCAGGTTTATGAGCGTCTTGATAAGACGCTCATTGTCGCGGGAATGAAGACCGATAGTAGGTTCATCCAATACATAAAGTGCTCCAACCAAGCCAGAACCAAGCTGACTGGCCAGTCTAATGCGCTGAGCTTCTCCGCCAGAGAGAGTGTGGGCGCGTCGATCTAACGAGAGGTACTCAATACCGACATTAAGCATAAAAGAGAGCCTCGCCTCAATTTCCTTAGTCACCACTTTTGAAATATTTCTCTCTCGAATTGTCAGTTTGAGTTTTTTGAAAAACTCGTCAGTACCCTTGATAGACATCTTTGTAAGCTCAACAATATTCTTGTCTCCGATGAGAACATGCAGAGATTCTTCTCTCAATCTTTGTCCATGACACTTTTCACACGGCTCAGAACCGAAGAGATACTTCGTCCCTAAGCCATTGCACTCAGGGCATGCCCCGTACGGAGAGTTGAAGGAGAATAGTCTTGGTTCTATTTCTGGGAAAGAGAATCCGTCCTTGGGACACGCCCATTTGGCGGACATAAGATGTTCCTCGTCCTTGAAACGCATAGCAAGAAGACCATCTGACTCGTGTATAGCCTTCTCTATCGCCTCAGACAAACGCTCATGAGCACTTTTTTCATCATTTTTAAAATCCTCTGGCTTTATGGAATCTACTAGAACAGAAATTTCATGCTTTTTTGTTTTAGTCAGAACAATTCTTTCTCTCAGAGACTTCTTTACTCCATCGACCATAACCGTGCTGTAACCCTTACCTAGTAAGTCGTAGAGTAATTGATAATATTCACCCTTCCTACCTCGAACAACGGGAGAAAATATTTGGACCTCTTCTTTCTTCTCTTTGATTTTCTCCAAGACAAAATTTTTTATCTCTTCGTTGCTTAGCTTCTTGATTTCGGTGCCACAAACAAGACAATGTGGCCTGCCGATGCGAGCATATAAGATTCTCAAATAATCATAAATCTCTGTAATAGTAGCGACCGTTGACCGAGGATTGTTGGAGCGGGACTTCTGGTCAATAGAAATTGCCGGAGAGAGACCGACTATTTCATCAACATCCGGCTTCTGCATCTGGCGCAAGAACTGTCGTGCATAAGAAGAAAGAGACTCGACATAACGCCTCTGTCCTTCGGCAAAGATGGTATCAAACGCAAGTGATGATTTGCCTGAACCAGAAAGGCCGGTAAAAACCACAATTTTATTCCTCGGCATCTCAACCGTAATATTCTTGAGGTTGTGAGTGCGAGCGCCTTTAACGATGATCTTACCCGCTTCGCCGATGGACAGGTCTTCAGGTTTTGATTCTTTTTTTGACATACGGACAAAGTCCCACGGGTCAAGCCCATATGGGTGTAGACGGAATCCTATCATGCCCTCCTGGAATACAGAAACCTAAACTTTTTTGACTCCTGCCAAGACTTGTTTTATCTGATCGATAACTTCGTCGAGAGTCAGAGAAGCCTTGACTAAGAAACGCTTGGCTCCCAACTTTTTACCCTGTTCGATATCAATTTCCTGACCAAGATTTGAGAGCAGTATGACGGGAATATCTTTAAGTCTGTCATCTGACTTGATTCTCTCGAGCAGTTTAAAACCATTCATACCCGGCAATAAAATATCCAAAAGAATTAGGTCTGGTATATTATTTTCCAATAAGGATAGAGCCTTCTCGGCATCTTCTGCTCGAGTGAACACGCACTCTTCAGAAGAGAGTTTGCGAACAATAATATCGCTTAAAAAATTGTCATCTTCTACTGCCATAATCTTTTTACCACGGAGAACTGGAGGAACTTTCTCTACAGTAAGAGAATCGTCCTCTGAACCGTTCCCATTTTTGAGAAAAGTCCTGACCTTAATCATCACTTCTTCAGGATCGAATTGAGCTTTGATGAAATAGTCCTTGACACCCAAAGTCAGGGCCCTGTTGATCTCAACGGGCTGACCAGAGTTGGAGATGATAATAACCGGAATATCTTTGATCTTGGGGTCTTTCTGCTTAGCTTCGAGAATCTCATAACCATTCATGCCAGGCAGTATGATATCTAGAAGAAGTAAATCTGGCTTGAATTCCTTAATAAGCTCAAAACCTTCTTTGCCATCACGGGAAAGACGCGCTTCGTAATTTTCTTTCTTTAGCTTTTCCAATAAAACATCTCCCAAGAAAACGTCATCCTCTATTAGCAGTATTTTCTTCATAGTTAAATGTTACTTTATTATAACAAATTATCACGCAATGGGAATGGTGAAATAAAATGTCGATCCCTCACCTTCCCTTGATTCAAACCAAATTTTACCACCGTGTTTCTCAACAACACCCTTAGCAATATAGAGACCTAGACCAGAGCCATCTGTCTCTGTCTTGAAGGCATTTTTAGCGCGGAAGAAGCGGTTAAAGATATTCTTCTGTTCTTCTTCTGGAATACCAATACCCGAGTCCTTGATAGAGACACGGAGGAACTGATCTACCTCTTTGAAATCAATCTCAACATATCCCTCCTCTAGAGTATACCTAATCGAATTTTCTAGAAGATTCTGAAGCACTCCCCTTATCTTCTCCTTATCAATAAGAACCTTTGGGAAAACACTGCCTTTATGCGCATAAGACATATGCAACTTCTTCTTACTAATGAACGCAGTCATCTCAAAGAGCACATCATCCATAAGATCAGAGATTTGTATCGGCAAGAAATTATATTTAATCTTGTTAGAATCAATCCTATCTGCGTTCAACATATCGTTGATAAGCACGATCATGCGCTCATTACTTTCATAACACTTCATCAAAAAAGACTTCTGCTCAGTACCAATCTGTCCCAAAGTCTCCTTCAAAACCATGTTTAAAGTCCACTTGACTCCAGAGAGAGGAGTACGCAACTGATGCGCTGCTATAGAGATGAAGTTCGACTTTGTCAGATCAAGTTCACGGAGTTTCTCGTTAGCACGCTGGAGTTCTAGATCACGACGAATGAGGAGTCTAGCACTGTTTTGCTGATCAACCAGAATTCCCTGAAGCTTACCTATATCAGCTTGACCATTCTTCAACTTCTTGCGGAAGATAAAAACTTGCAACAAAAAAGACAGTATAAACAATATGCCAAAAAATAAGACAATATAGGAAAATTCAGACATAAAATAATTG
The DNA here is from genome assembly GCA_009691335.1 of Candidatus Zambryskiibacteriota bacterium. Classification (GTDB taxonomy): domain Bacteria; phylum Patescibacteriota; class Minisyncoccia; order Phycocordibacterales; family Zambryskibacteraceae; genus UBA5004. Next base: position 6,024 of record SICR01000013.1, on the reverse strand, counting down.
AACCGACACTATCCGGCTAAGACGCAAATAACGACAGTCTCGTTGTGAAAGACTGGGTTACACCTCTCAATGTTTCTCACCTCCCCACCAAGAGGGGCTTGCTCGCCATAAGTATAGAAGCCTATCAGTGGAGTCTCTGCGCCAACTGCTTCTTGAATGGCCGAGATCTCTTCTCCAGAACGATCACCGAAGAGCTTACTACGCGCAATGCAGTTAAAGATGATGACAGCTTTAGGTGGCAAACCTTCTAATTGTTCCATTGCCTTTTGAGCGGCTTCCTTGGCTACCTTGACCGCTTCTTCTCTGGAACCAACCATCAGACGAATCTCCGAGCCTTCAGGAATCTCAGCGGCACAAGTGATAGAACCTTTTTCATCTACAGTGATGGGATCACGGATAAGCATCTCATCACTCCCAGCAACTGTCATGCCAAGTGGATAAGTGATGGCAAGCTTGGCCAATGTTTCTTGCTGAAGCTTTTGAGCTTCCTCTGCACCGAAATAATCGCGATAAATATTGATGGCCGGCTGACCATCAAGTTCGTGTAGAACAGCTCCTTGAGATTTCGTCACTTTCATAGGCATACCCACCGGTAGCCAACCATGTTTAACACCAATACCAATCTTGAAGTTACCCACCAATCCTAAGCCTACAATCGTTCCAGAATACACCTTGTCATTAAGGTATTGATAAGTCTTTACAAATTGGAAATCATCTCCAGAAGCGCCACCCACTACCGGGAAATGCTCACCAAGCGCATCCAACACCCCACGCACTGTATCAGCGCCATTTCCTGCCAAGACATCTGGGAGCATCATAAAGGCATTGAGAGTGCCTCCGGCCATTTCTTTGACTGCCGCCGCCGCTCTCTTACCTGCCTCTCTGGGACCACCGGCAATATTTTCTCCGACGGCGGCATAGAACTTGATCTCTGGAGCGTTCATAAGCATGACCGCCACTGAAGGCTTCTTGGCAGGACCATCCATAGTAATCTCCCCAGCAGTAGAAGAGCCTACTAGAATGGCCTCTTTGCTGACAGAGCGGACACCGGCAAGCATTTTCTCCTGATCATATTTGGAAGAGGCAAAGACTATGGCCAGATCAGCCTTGTCTGATCCCAACCTAGACATAGCATCTTGGCACGCGTTCGCTCCTACTGTATAAGCATCTTCCCCATCATTCTTACCTACTGCAACTTGTAATGACATAAAAATATTTAATTAATTTGATTAATTTGATTTTAGTATAACACTACTATCCATATTAGATGTGGAGAACTAGGAAGGCTTGTGTTTAGAGACAAGGAGTTTGGCCTCCTTATATAAAACGACGGCGGGTCACAATGACCCGCCCAGCCTATTATTCTCATGTCTTGAAATAATCCAAACCAACAAGAACATTGTAACAAAAAATAGACCCCCGATTATACCGATGACCCACCACATCGAGAGTTCCGTCTGATCAATGGGTTGAGTCGGGTTGACGATATTCTGATATGTCAGACCGAAGAACATCGCCGAGATCATTACAGTCACAAACTTCATAAACATAAGCGATCCTCCAGATAGCAGGATACTACTTTTCTAACATCACCTCAAGCTCCCTTATTTCATCACGCAAGATGGCCGCAGTTTCGAAATCCAGATTTTTCACTGCTTCTTCCATCTCCTTCATCTTATTCTTAATGAGCTTTTTGGGAGACTTTTTGAAAAGCGCTTCATCCGTTTCCAAAAGAAGATTTATCACTTGATGATGCTCGCGCTCAAGAGTGTCCGTAATATCCCTGATAGCTTTGATAATAGTTTTCGGTGTAATGCCGTGCTTTTTATTGTAAGCGGTCTGGATGGCGCGGCGTCGCGAGGTCTCCCCCATTGCTCGCTTCATAGATCCAGTAATCGAGTCTGCGTATAGGATTACTCTGCCATCCACATTTCTCGCCGCCCTACCGATTATCTGGATGAGTGCTGTATCACTCCTGAGAAAGCCTTCTTTATCGGCATCAAGAATACCGATAAGTGTCACCTCAGGCAGGTCTAGGCCCTCTCTCAAGAGATTGACTCCGACAATACAATCGAATTTGCCACGGCGAAGATTGGTGAGTATTTCTATGCGCTCAATAGTCTTAATATCGCTGTGTAGATACTCTGCTTTGATTCCCTTTTCTTTGAGATACTCGCTCAAATCTTCGGCCATTTTCTTCGTCAATGTGGTAGCTATTACTCTGCCACCTTTTTCTATTGCCTGTTCCGCCTCATTGATGAAATCAAAAATCTGGCCCTTATACTGGCCCTTAGGTTGGATTGGCCGCACCGAAACTTCTGGATCCACCAAACCGGTCGGGCGAATGACCTGCTCGACGATCTTCTGACCCTTTTCTCTTTCATACTTTGACGGCGTAGCACTGGTAAAAATTACCTGACCCACTTTTTTTTCAAATTCTTCAAATTTAAGTGGGCGGTTATCTTTCGCAGAGGGCAGACGAAAGCCATGCTCAACAAGTGTGTCTTTGCGTGCCTTGTCTCCAGCATACATACCTCCAATCTGTGGCACCGTCACATGCGACTCGTCAATAATAGTCAAGAAATTGGCACTGCCATCGGCTTTTTTCGGGAAATAATCAAGAAGTGTAAACGGCGCTTCACCGGGTTTCTTCCTAGTGAAGTGCCTTGAATAATTTTCAATGCCATTGGTATAGCCAACCTCTCGTATCATAGCCAAGTCATAGGTAGTACGACGCTTAAGACGCTCTGCTTCCAACATTTTCCCTCCATTCTTTAATTCTTCAAGCCTATCTTTAAGTTCAGATTTGATACTTTCTAATGCCCGCTTAGAAGCGTCACTATCGGTGATGAAGTGTTTGGCCGGAAAGAGGAAAAAAGTGTCTACTTCGTTAATAATAGAGTGCGATATGGCGTCAATCCTTTTTATAACTTTAATTTTACCAGCTTCAAGTTCAATTCTATATAGAATTCTTTCGGAGATGGGCATTATCTCAATAGCATTCCCAAGCGCGCGGAAAGTACCCGGTTTTACATCAGCATTGGTCCGAGAATAATGAATATCTATGAGACTTCTGATGAAATCAGTGCGGGAAACTGCTTCTCCAACCTTAATTTTCAAATTTACCTTTTCATATTCTTCTGGATTACCTAAACCGTAGATACACGAGACGGATGCGACGATGATAACGTCCTTGCGAGTCAAGAGTGCTTGAGTAGATGCGTGACGCAATCTCTCAATCTCCTCATTTATCATCGCTTCCTTCTCTATATAAGTATCCGTCACTGGCATATACGCCTCCGGTTGATAGAAATCGTAATAAGAAACAAAGTAATGGACCGCATTGTCCGGGAAAAATTCCCTGTATTCTTGCGCCAGTTGTGCGGCCAAGGTTTTGTTATGAGCGATAACGAGTGTTGGCTTGCCGATTTGCTCTATAACATTGGCGGCGGTAAAGGTTTTGCCAGAGCCTGTCACACCTAAAAGAGTCTGATGGTTCAGACCCTCTTTTATCCCGCTGACCAGCTCGGCTATTGCATAGGGCTGGTCCCCAGCCGGTTTAAACTCGTTTTTAATCTTAAAAACAGACATTTGGTTAGTATAAACATTTGGAAATAAAAAGTAAGAGCGACCTATTAGATCGCTCTTCCCAAATGGGTACCCTTATGCGGGTAGCGATGCTACCACGCGAAAGAACGTCGCTCATTTACACCGGAGACATGCCGACGAATGTTACAGCAATTTGTTGCCCGGTTTCTTTCTGCCCGTTCGCGCTTCCAACATAGATATTCTTCGTATGTCAGAAGCTCGCCGTTCCAGCCGCCACAATAACGCGCAGTCCGTGTCCCTCGTTGACCCACCCAGACAACAAGTCCGTGGTAGAAATTCTCAGGATTGACAACGTCGTCCGAACGGCTTTTTTTGCGGTAAGCAATCATAAACTCTCCTTGTAGCGATAGAACGGGTTTGTCGGACAAAGACAGAACAGACTCTCGAGATTCGAGGGTCTGTTTCTGGCTTCGTCTTGTGGTGGGATACTAGGACGCGCGAGTCAACAGCCCTCTTCGGAGAGGAAGCTTAATGACGAGTTTAAACGCGGTCCAATATCGATTCATGTAAATATCCTAGCACAATGATAAAAACCCGCAACACCAAACTACATAATAAACATCCTATAGGATGTTTATTATGTAGTTTGGTGGAAAAGATATTTAGAAAGAAAATCTTTCTTAAACTCCTCAAAATTGCCATTCAAAATGCTTTCACGCATGCATTTGACCAGGTTAATGATGAAATAGAGGTTATGGATGGAACCAAGCGTGCCGCCAAGCATCTCATGCGCCCGATACAGATGACAGAGATACGCACGTGAATAATTCTTGCAAACAGTGCAATTACATTCAGGATCAAGTGAACCGGTATCCTCGCGATATTCCGCATTCCGCACATTGATCTTCCCTCTGTGTGTGTAGAGTGTTCCGCCGCGGCCGTTCCGGGTCGGTGCGACACAGTCAAAGAGATCTACTCCATTCTCAACTCCCATAAATAAGTCTTCCGGTTCACCGATACCCAGAAGATGCCTCGGCTTATCTTTCGGTAATATTTCATTCACCCATCTAACCACCGTCTCCATATCTTCTTTGGCGAACGAACCACCAATGCCAAAACCATCAAAGTCTAGATTGCCAATGAATTCAGCCGAGCGTTTTCTCAAACTCTTTTCCCTTCCCCCTTGCACAATACCAAACAATGCCGGACCAACTTTCCCCATGCTAGTGTTCTTGAGAACACTAGCATGGACTAGTTTCTGGTGGTGTTCAAGAGAACGTTCGGCCCAGCGGTGTGTACGCTCTAAAGCTTCTTCTTGATAACGATAATCTTCTGTAGGAGATGTACATTCATCGAATGCGAAGATGATATCCGCACCGAGATTGTGCTGGATTTCTATAGATTTCTCCGGAGTGATGTAGTGGAGAGAGCCATCATGGTGCGAGCGGAAGGATACTCCATCCGCGCCTATTTTTGCCAACCTTGGCATCTCACTGTCTAGAGAACGCTCAGTAATCATCTGCGATGGATCCGTAATCTTGATAATTTTCGAAAGCTCCTTACCGTATGCAGCACCGAGGGAAAATACTTGAAAGCCTCCAGAGTCAGTCATCAGTGGTCCGGACCAATTCATAAATTTATGAAGTCCCCCAAACTTTTTTATCCTCTCGTCTCCTGGTTCTAGATAGAGATGATAAGTATTGGCGAGTACCACTTGTGCACCAGTATCTAGTATCTGCTCAGGAGTGAGCGCCTTAACTGTCGCCTTTGTTCCCACAGAAACAAAAGCTGGTGTTTCTATAATTCCATGTGGAGTCTCTAATATCCCCGCCCGACCCAACTTGGCTGTTTCACCGCCAAGTTCTTTGTTGAGTTCCTTTTCTATAGAAAATTTGATTGTTGACATCAAGACAGATTAACATTTAAAAAGATGAAGCGGGAACCTACAATGGCTCCCGCTCCCGCATCACGCTCATGGCTGTCTCACGACCAAGGAGTTGTCCGACCACTCGACTGATCATCTTTGAAAACGCGACTGAAAAGAAGTAGCGCAACACCGACGAATAGCAGGCTGTGAATCAGCACCCCGCCGAAACCGGTCAGAAACCCAACCAGCCAGACTACCAGGAACAGAACCGCCATGACTATGAGCATATATACACCCCCAATCCACCATAACATAGCGATTTACCTCTTCGCAATAATGCTCTTCTTGTAAGTATCTAAGTGTTCAAGAGCTACACCAGTACCTTTGGCCACGCAGAAGTAAGCATCCTTGGCCAAAACGGCCTTAACACCCGTGCGACGATACATCAGTTCTGGGAAATTACGCAATTGAGACGAGCCACCAGTCATGATAATTCCTCTATCGATAATATCGGAGGAAAGTTCCGGCGGGGTCTCTTGCAAAACTTCTTTCACAGCCTTGATCATCTCACGTAACTCTTTTGATATCGCTTTCACTATCTCATTAGT
>SICR01000012.1 GCA_009691335.1 Candidatus Zambryskiibacteriota bacterium | reverse complement strand
TACCAGATGAGCTAATGGCCCAAGCTTTGACGAGTTTAACATAACGATATTCAGTCGGGCCGCCGGGAATCGAACCCGGTCTGCACGAACCCGAATCGTGCGTACTACCGGCATACTCCGGCCCGACACAAGGCATCTCCCGGGTGCGCCTAGTCTACCCCAGTTGGAACGTCATACAAAGCACCGTTCTACAGTGGAAGGCTGTATTTGAAACGTATCCTCTTACATCAATGCCGGCCTATGAGCCTACTGTTTCGACCATATAGACCTTTGGTAAACTGGCATTCTTACAGTTCTGACGGATCGATGCTTATTACACATAGTAGGAGTAGAACACCTTCCATCTCATTCCGGATTTTTGGTGTTTTTTGTCTCGAACCAAGGCAGCCGCTGCCTTGGTTATTATCCATGTTCTTATCTTGTCTAAAGACATTGCCGTATCCAATGGAGCCATCGTGTTCTGATGGATATTCTCTTGTACCTGTCGAATATACCGCTCCTTTGGAGTTATTTTATCCAGGATCTTATCTCTGTCTCATCAAAGAGTATGTCGTAAGCCGCAATCAACCGCTGTTCTGCCTCCTCTGCTTCTTCTTTAGTCTTCGGCTCTACGTATACATACTCTATCTTCATCTCCGGTTTCGTCTTTCTTTTCATGGCACCTGTTATTTTTTAAGCACAAACACCTCTTTATCGGCATCCCAGATGTAATGGACTATGCGTGACGACTCCGTGCAGTCCTTATCTTTCGCATTGTCTGCAGGTGAACATATCTTTTCTGTAACCTTAATATCAACAGCAGAATCATCCAGGTAACTCTCATTCGGTATGTCTGTTCTCCAGTATTTGTTTTTACCATCTTCATCGTCCGGTACCATGTTCCCATCTGATTGGTAAGACAGCACCTTCTTCGCTTCATACGACCATCCTAGGATGTACCATTCGTCAGAATGAGTTCTAAATCCTGTCCCACCACTCTCTATCCTGGTCACCACAAGCCAGTCATGCGTTTTGCCTTTAACGATGCGGTAGTACGGTGATTCACCCCAGCCATTTTCCACTGAAAGCGTACCGACAACTCCATCTGTGCCATATTTGACATCCAAAAAGACAAAATTTCTGTTGGTTGAATATGTGTTTGTAAGGATCTTTAATTCCTCTCCGTCTATTCTTAATCTTGCCGTTTCAGGCCCTTCTAAATTGAGACTGGCGACTGGCTGATGTGTATACCATCCAGCGTAGAAGATACCAGCGGTTAGGACTGCCAGAATAAGGATGTAGAGGAGTTTGGTTTTCATTTTCAGATTCATGACTAAATTAAGGATTACTTGTGTATTCTGGCTTATAGCCGTGACTCCTATGCAGAGTACTTCCATCATCTTGCAGGAGTATTGCTTTTAGCTTTTCAATCTCCGTGTATGGTTGACTTTCTAATGGTAAACGTGATCTTATTTCTTCCTGAACCCAACGATATTCAAGCCGATCAGATATAGAGTATATATTTTTCCGTACATTCGCACCCTCTGGATGAAATCCTTCTTGATATACCTCATCGTGGTGGTCACGTTTGATTATTTCTGCTACGGCTAAAAAAGGAATTGCATTATGTTTATAGACCGCACTCGAAAAATCAAATCTTAGATCTTGCTTTCGAGTGTCAGTTAGTCGATCATAATTCAAACGCCTCGCTTCTTCACGGAACTGCAAAAGAGCCGTATGGCTTTGTTTTAGTTGCTCATTTTCTACTTTCGCAATTAAATCTTGATTCCTCATATATATTTCTTTTCCTTTCCGTGCAGCCTGTTTGGCCGAGACAAAATTTTTGCTATCAACCACAGAAGCACGTTTATAAATAGTGTGGTATTGGTCGTGACACACCTTGCATAGTGGAATCAAATCCTCGTCCCTTTCAGACCCCAAACGGTCATATGTCATATGGTGCAGGTCTATATGTTCAGCAGACTCACAGGCCACACAATTCTTTTCGTGTGTAAAAAAATATATGTCTCTACGCTCGAACCAAGCGTCAGATTTTATATATTCCTTGTATGGAGGAACTTGTGGGGTGTGGGTTGTAGTAATATCCCAATAGATGCCTTTAGTGATATAAAGAGCGACTACAATAATAATGATAATGAGCAGTATCATGGATATGTATTTTTTATATGCTATATCTAAGCTGTTCTGCTTTCTCCGTTATATCCGCAGCCACATGCACCACATCGACAGATAATCCACCGGCAAATATTGCACTCAATGTCTACTGAATTATCTAGGGACTTCTTACATGAGTAACAATTCGTAATGCGATGCTTTCTCGTCGCCGAAATAGAAGTTACTCCGTTGTAGCGTATGCCTAAAGAATTGAGGAACTCTCGATGGTGTTGTTCGGCTTTAACTCTCTGGATGTCGTCTAGTATCAGTTTCCCCAATTCACCTCCTTTGCTGTATAAAAAATGTTCCATCCATGCGCCATCGAACGATACTGAAAAATAGAGTGACCTCGCTTTGTCTAGATCCTGTGCCGACAAAAGTTCGCTCATCTCATCGATGAATATCTTACGGCAATGTAAATCGCCGCCATAACTTGTTTCGGCCCCACATTTCGAACACACTTCAGTAATCATAAAAAGGTCCCTAGCCTAGTAAGGCCTGGGCGGGCACGCAGAAACCCGCCACAGGTTCCGGCTTGCGCCGGACGTACAGATTTCTCTATACGGCAGGTAATGCGTTCCCGTGACGGGTCTCTACGCACTACCTGACTCTTCGCCATGCCAGCAAGTACTGGTTTAGGCGATCCTCCTTCCGGAGATATATGTGGTGTACATGGGAAATAATAGCACCTTCGGGCGAAGGGCTACAAATGACTCTATGGCTGACTTTTTATCTCCTTAACTAAAGAATACTACTTGCGTTTCATCTTCCTTTTGCTTTTCTTTTTTTAATTCTTTAAGTAACTCCTTAGCCAATTCAACCGCCTCAATGTTTACTTCACGTTCTTCCCATTCTTGCTCATGATCTTTTGCAGACTTTTTATGTGTTTTTTGTAATTCCATTATTGCCGAATTGAATTGTATATCGTTATATACCTTTAGCGACTTTTCAAAATAATCAATAGCTTTTCCTCTGTCGCCCATTTCCATGTACAGCCAACCAAGACCAAAAAGTAGCTCATGAACATAATAATCATTGAATCCAGTAGACTCCTTGGGGGCTTTCTCTAAAATATCAACTGCCTCTTTGAGCATTCCTTTTTTGCGTAAGACGGCACCCCAAGACATATAAGCTGAGAGGTGTTTAGGGTTAAATATTATTGCCCATTCATAATCCTTTATCGCTTGATCAAATTGATTACGTCGCCTAAAGTCATCGCCCCTATTTGCTAGCCATTGGGCTTTTGCTAAAAGGCTCAGTTCAAAGTTGTCGGCAAATCGGCGTTCAATCTCTTTAAATTTATTCTCTTTTTCGATTTCGGGGTCTGTCCCAAAAATTTTATATAAAAATCCCATAAAATGATTTTTTTAGTATCTTCTACAGTCCTCGCATTGTGTCCCGTAGGAATATGTACGAGTCTCTGTCAAAAAATACTTCATTCATGTTGTAAAAAATTCCATCATGCGGGTCTGTGATTTTGAATGTCCCCACAAGCAAGATAAGGAATCCAACCGTATACAGTAGTAAGATTATAGCTACACGATTAACGCCCTTTGTCTGAATTGACTGTCTATCAAGAAAAGCAGTAATCCCAAAGCCGATGACAAACGCAATCAAAATACTTTTAGATAGCCATAGGGCAAGAAGAATTCCAAATGGCACGCTTACCCATTTGATATGTTGTTTGACGTTCGGCAGTAATTTTTGAGAAAACCCTTGGATTAGCGATGCGTGAAGGTTCTCCGTCTCGTATTCCTTGCTTCTCATAATGCGATAGACAACCCAACCTCCTCCGACAATGCTTATGATTGCACCAAGAGGATGCATATACCACATGCCGTTCACGAATCCCCATAGGAACAGGGCAACCATAAAAAGGAGGCCAGATTGTGTCCAGATTTTTTCTTTCCTAGAGACAGCCAAGGCACCAAACAGAAATATTAAACCAGTTTGAACCATCCATGATCCTGAAACGCCCGTACTACTAGCTAGTGTTGCACCTGTTAATGTAAGGAGTACTCCAAGAATCAAAAGTGTTTTCATGTTATTGTAATTTTACTTTATTAATTCATATTTTAATTCACGGCGCTGTATAAGTCTTTCTGAAATCCGAAGTAGATCGACCGGATGGAATCAACGTCGCCAAGGGCCGTCACGGCATTAGCGATGGCGTGATACTTCAGATTCAAGAGAACGGGCAGTTTATCTTCATCTAGTTCTTCAACGCCCTTCTCTTCATACTTGGACAGCACGAAGTCTAGAAACTCTTTCTGCTTCTCGTTTAGCCCCTCCAGTATTCTTTCTTTCGACTGCTCTACACGTTCTACTCTTGAGATAGTTGGCTTTAAGAACTGGACATAATTCAAGACATCAAATAAATCACTCTGCTCTGCATCAATCATCTTCTGTAGCATTTCCAGCTCATCCTTACCATAACCAATAGCCGCAATCTTTTCTAGAAATGCTTTTCTTGTGATTGGGTCCGACCAGATCTTCCGCAATTCATCTTCACTCTTAAAGAAGTCCGGCATAGCTCCAAACATATTATCCATAAATTCCTGAATTGAAACTGGCTTGCCATCAGCACCCCAAAACGAAGTGGAGATCATGTGTTGAATCTCACGCTCCTTACCGTCACGCAGTTTTATCTTTAGCTTTTTCTTAGGCGGTGGTATTTCACATTCGCATGGGTCTTTTCCACAAACGGGACAAACTGCAGGAGGATTTTCACACACGCAGGGGCTTTGTCCACAAACAGGACATGTCTTTGGTGGCTTGCTCTCACACTCACACGGGTCCTTTCCACATTTTGAACAAACTTCTACGACAGGGTCGCCATCCCATTCAGGGTCAGCGAAATGGTGATAGGCATCAACGAAGTCATACAGCGTAAAGTACTCCTTGCCGTCGAAGAGCCGAGTCCCACGGCCGATGATCTGTTTAAACTCAATCATAGAGTTAACAGGGCGCATCAGCACGATATTGCGTACATTTCTCGCATCAACACCGGTAGAAAGTTTTTGAGATGTGGTTAAGATGGTGGGGATGGTTTTTTCGTTGTCCTGAAACTCACGCAGATATTGCTCTCCACGAGCACCGTCATTAGCCGTAACACGCTGGCAATAGTTCGGATCCTTGCTTTCTTTCATTTGGTTGACTAGATCACGCACTGCAAGCGCATGGTCTTGTGTAGCACAGAAGATAATGGTCTTCTCGCTCTGGTTAATTTCATCCAGTACCACACGCACTCGCTTCGCCTCACGCTCCTTGATAACAATTATCTTATTGAAATCTGCCTCTTCATAAATCTTGCCTTCCTCCACTTCGCCCTCAATGATTTGGTCGTCAGAAGTAAAAATGTAATCATCCAGCGTCGTCTTGATACGCTTCACTTTAAACGGCGTGAGGAATCCATCGTTCACGCCTTCTTTCAACGAGTAGATGTAGACAGGATCACCAAAGTATCTGTATGTGTCCACATTATCCTTTCGTTTCGGTGTCGCAGTGAGCCCAAGCTGCACCGCCGGGGAGAAATACTCCAGAATCCCTCGCCAGTTACCCTCATCATTTGCACCCCCACGATGGCACTCATCAATAATAATTAAATCAAAGAAATCTGACGGATACTCGCCGAAATACGGAGTGCTGTCAGGTCCGCTCATGAATGTCTGAAATATCGTAAAGAAAATGCTCCCACCCATCGGCACTCCTCCTTTCTTTCGAATATCAAGCGGGTTTATACGCACCTTGGCATCACTTGGGAAGATAGAGAAGTCATTACCAAACGCTTGATCAGCGAGGATGTTTCTGTCAGCCAAAAACAAGATTCGAGGTCTGCGTGTGCCGTCTCTCTTGAGGTTCCAGCGTGTCTGAAACAGCTTCCATGCAATCTGAGCCGCCACAGCCGTCTTACCGGTCCCTGTGGCCATTGTGAGCAGTATTCGTGGCTTCTCTTCGGCAATAGCGTCTAGTGAGTTATTGATGGCGAGCTCTTGATAGTAACGCTTGCCGTGATCGCCCTCTATCGGAATAGCAGCGAACTTATCCTTCCACTCGTTCTGGTCTGAATATGTCTTGCTCCACAGCTCATCAGGTGTAGGGAATGTTTTTACCTCTCCCTCCTGTCCGGTCTTCATTGAGATTTGGTATATTTCTTTACCATTCGTAGAGTAGGTGTAATCAATGTGTAGCTTCTCTGCGTATGACTTCGCTTGCGCTACACCTTCAGTAGCCGGTAACTCTGCCTGCTTGGCTTCAACCACCGCAATCTTACGGTTCTTATACACCAAGATATAATCAGCAATTTCTGGCTTACTCCGCATTCCGCCCGTCTGAATCTTGCCTTCAGTGATACGAAACTCCCTGAGGACCTTGGATCCTTCTACTTCGCCCCATCCGCTGGCCTTCAGCATTGGATCGATGTATTCAGCTCGTGTTTCAGATTCGTTCATAATGATAATTATAGTTCAGCATGGAATGCCTTTCTCAAGACGGATTTCTTAAATTCATCCAAATCAATCAATTTCTTTTCTGTAATTTCTTTTGCTCTGGCTGTCTTCTCAAAAATTTCATGCAGAAGTTCGACCGTTTCTTTTTGTGCCTCAATTGAATCTGGGAAGGATATTTCAAGATTACGAAAAGCAGGAACATCCAAGTTTTTCTGTGCTGTTCCACGTGCGAGAGAATATATGCGGTCATTTAGAGCAAGTGTCTGCAGATCTAGAAACTCTGGCAATATCTGACTCTCGTCTTTTGGAGAGAGGGTAAGACCACTATCATTCAAGTAAAATTTCCCTTTTATGAATCTGGTGCAGAGCTCAGACATTGCAAATCTCGCTACAACTATCCGATCTTCTCGGTTGTACTCATCCATGGCAAATGTCTCACCACCACCCCCGTAAACTGGATACTTGCTGCCACCATCCCTTCTACGCACAACTCGAGTGCCGTATTCGACATTACAAACTTCTTCAACTCTCTTTGTTTGCCAATTATTTTTCATAAATTTGATTGAGAATGCTACTCAAAATATCTTCACTTTCTTTATCCAACTTCTTGATGGACTCCAAAATATCGTTTGGATCTCGAAGTACTGTTTCGCTTGAGTGATTTGGGTTTTTAAGCGATAGGTCAAAGGTGTTTTGGTCAATATCCTCTGTATTGATAGACCACGAGTTATCAGAGCTGCCTTTTGTTTTCTGGAGCTCAATAAATTCTGAAAGGTCCTCCTCACTCAAGGGATTTGTTTTACCGAGATTTCGACCAAGATTAAGTTGGTAATACCACACATTCTTCGTTGGCTTTCCTTTCTCAAAAAAGAGCACAACCGTCTTCACGCCTGCTCCTGCAAACACTCCCGCAGGCAGATCGAGTACAGTGTGGAGGTCACAATTCTCCAAAATGAGTTTACGAAGACTAACCGAAGCATTGTCAGGATTGGAGAGAAACGTATTTTTGATAACTACGCCCGCACGACCACCGGCTTTAAGTATTTTTATGAAGTGTTGAAGAAATAGAAACGCCGTCTCGCCGGTCTTTATGGGAAAGTTCTGTTGAATTTCTCGTCCGATACCTGCTCCGAAAGGAGGATTCGCCAAGACGATATTGAAGCGATCTTTTTCTTCTATGTCGTTTATGTTCTGAGCAAGTGTATCTACATGCTTGATGTTTGGCGCTTCAATGCCGTGCAGAATCATATTCATGATGCCGATGATATAGGCGAGAGACTTTATTTCCTTTCCGTAAAAGGTCTTATTCTGGAGTGTTGCCATTTGTGCTGACGATAGCTTCGCTTGATTCTGCGTGAGGTAGTTATACGACTCCACCAAGAAGCCAGCAGAGCCACAGGCCCCGTCATAGATTGACTCGCCAATCGTTGGAGAAACTACTTTAACGATGGTTTTAATCAGAGGTCGTGGAGTATAGTACTCTCCACCATTCCTACCGGCGTTGCCCATGTTCTTGATCTTGTTCTCATAGAGATGAGAGAGCTCATGCTTCTCTTCATAGAGACGGAAGTGCATGCCATCCACGATGTTTAGAATCTCACGCAGTTTGTATCCACTGGAGACCTTATTCTTCAATTCACTAAAGATCTCACCAATTTTGTATTCAATAGTGTTTGGCTCGTCTGCTTTAAACTTTTTAAGATACGGGAAGAGCTTCTGATTCACAAAGTCATTCAAATCATCGCCGTCGAGGGCCTTATGATGGTCTATTTTCCCATCAGCGGTCTTAGGAGCAGCCCATGTGTCCCACCGATACTGTGTGTCAAGAATATAGGTATACTTCTTGCCGGCTAACGCCGCTTCTGTCTTCTTGATCTCATCCAAATCATCGAGATATTTCAAAAAGAGAATCCATGATGTCTGCTCCACATAATCAAGCTCCGTAGCCGAGCCGGAGTCAGTGTGAAGTATCTGATCTATTCTTTTAAATGAGTTTTCGAACATAAAATTATCTCAGAATCTTATCTAAATGAATGAAGGAGGCGGCCTTCTTGAAGTAAACATTGGTTGATAGTCGGGACTGGTTTTAAATTGACTCTTACACTCAGGGCAAGAGTGAAATGCTTGGTTGCCACACGGTTTCAACCTTACGGTATTTTTCTCTACATCCCAACAGCGAGAGCAAAAAGGTCCATCTTTTGAAGCGTCTTCCTTGACCGCCCAATAGGCACCATTTTGATACTGCAGACTCTCTTTCGTCTCAAGTTTCTCTCTTAACTCCTTATTCACTCCTTCTAATTCCACTATCTGTTTCTGTTGCTCCAGAAGTTTTTCATAGACCTCGAGAATCTGACCATAAAGGTCTATTTTGCCGGCTTCTTGCGCCACTTTTGCTGCGGTCTTTAATACATCAAATATAGCCATAGATTTACCTTGACATATTACAACTATTTTCATCCGTGCGCCTCCTTGAATAAACCGTAACTTTCAGTGATAATGCAACTTATGAGCTATATTCGTCCCGAACCAATTTCACTCAAAGCCCATCCGCAGTTTAATGAAAAGTGGGTTCAACAACTGATTGCAGATGATCCGTCCATCCTTGGACTTGGGGATTTTATTTTGCGTGATAAGGAACGTAGCCAACCTCGTGCCGGAAGACTCGACTTACTTCTCCAGGACCCAGAATCACAGAGACGCTATGAAGTGGAAGTACAACTTGGATCAACAGATGAGTCGCATATCATACGCACTATTGAGTATTGGGATATAGAAAAGAAGCGATACCCCCAATACGATCACTGCGCTGTTTTAATTGCTGAAGATATCACGAGCCGTTTTCTCAATATAATGTCTCTTTTTAATGGAACAATTCCTTTTATTGCATTACAGATGCAAGCAGTGAAAGTGGGAGATTCAATGACAGTGGTATTTACTAAAGTTGTTGACGAACTTACACGTGGTCTCGTAGATGAGGATGAAGACAGTGAAGTCGCACCTACGGACCGAGCGTATTGGGAGAAAGTCGGCTCTAAAAGAACTGTCGAGTTAGCTGACAAATTGCTTGCCATTGCTAAAGAAAGCGATCCAACGCTCGTTCTTAATTTCACTAAGTTTTATATTGGAACTTATAAGGACGGACAAGCATTCAATTTTATGTTTATTCGTCCACGAAAGAAAGTTACTAATATAGACATCAAGCTGGCCCGTGATGGTGTGATGGATGAGCGTATTAAGAAAGCGGAACTTGAAACCCTTCCATATGATGAAAGATGGGGAACATACAGGCTAATTCTAAGCGAGGAGGATATCCAAAAGAATATTGCCCTGATTAAGGACCTTTTACATCTTTCATACCAGAACCGGGCCGAATAGATCTAGAAGCGTTAGAGCTCTGGCAGGCGCAGTAATATGGAACCGCTTTCTGAACAATTAAAGAAATTCATTGTGAATTCAAGCTGGATTTTTGCGAAGACATATGCGACGACGTGGCCACATGAATATATAGTGCAGGAACAGGTGAACAGTGATTTATTTTTGGCATTAGCTCATCACATAGATACATTCGGTTATGAATCACATTTCTATAAAACAAAACAGATGTACTACGACTATGATGGATATAGTTACTGGCACATGGACAATATAATCAATCGCTGTATCAACACGGACACTTACCATCGAAGAGAAAAGGAGGGAAGATTACCGGATATTAAGGAATAATCTATGTCCAATACATTTGGTATTCCAGAAGAGGTAGAGCAAAAAATCAGACACAGAGACAAGGTCTGCGTATATTGCCACAAAACAATGATTTACCCCTGCGTCGGCATTAATCAGTGCGATTGGGCAACAATAGAGCATTTCAGAGAAGAGGGGCCATTTTATTGGTGGGATGGTTTGAAAGAAGAAGATTTGGCAATTTGTTGTAAAAGCTGTAATTCTAGTAGGCGTAGGAATAAATTGTTGGATTGGTTTCAAAAACCGTATTGTACAGACCCAAAGAGGAATATAAACGAAAAGACGGTGGCAGAGCCGGTTAAGGAATACATCAGGAAAAATGAAAGGTATATGGACGCAACAAAAAAGCGGTGATACCCGAATGGCATCACCGCTTTAATGTTATTTAATCCTACTTCCCAGACAGCTCCTGTATGGCGGCTGAAGCACGATCTTTGGTCATGGTGGCTATATTCTCCATCCACCATCCGATGGCGCTCTCGTCTCTTACTTTCTTCTGGACCAACTGCGTCAAATATTCCTTCTGTTTGTCCGTTATTTTCTCCTGCACGGCCTCTGACGATTCAAGACTCGTTTCGCCATGAGGATCTATCAGTGCATCAAGATTTCGTGTGCTTTGTGCCACGGCACTCAAGATAGAATAGTTAAAAGCCGCATGAACTGTCCTGGATATGAACTTATTCATTTGGTTTAATACCGCCGACCCTCTACCTATTCCAACAATCTGTCCGTCACGTTTTATCGTGCAGAGGAATGCAATAACTCCCGGACGTGAGAGCGTTGCCAGTGTCTCTTTATCCTCTACTACTTCGGCCGTCATTTCATACGTTCCGACGACTCGCTGGATTTCTTTCTGCGCCGGATGTTCTCTGTCTTGCACATCAGCCGCTTTCTCCTTCAACAGTTCGATAGGATGTCGCATTTTCGGCTGATAGGGCGATAATTGGCTTTTATAGTTGTTCATGGTTAGTTCTTAAGCTGATGCTAATAACGTTTCTTTTACTCTCATACTCATAGGCGACGACTACTTTTGAGCCGATTTTAAATCCCATAGCGTCGAGAGTACGGTTGGCAATTTTCACCATCGGCGTATTCTCGGTCCCAGGCGCTCGGCTAATTGTCATGTTCTTGGTGATCATGATATTTTCTCTATTGGCGCAACCTGGCTGACATAGAATAATGAGATCTTTCTGGGATACGTCTCTATAACGTTCCCTGCCTCGTCTCGCTTCTCCACGTAGGTGATGCTCTGAAGAGCACGCTGACCCTTCATGGGGGCGTAGCCTAAGTGGAGCCAAGAGGCAAAAGTTCTGCAATTACTCTCGGCACGGTACTCTTTTCTGGCTTTCGGACCAAATCTTTTTTCAATTTGATCGCCGACGAGCGCAAAAGTATGCGGGCTATTTCGGTAGTTGGTGGGAGAAGCTTCCAATACTTCGTTTATTGATTTCATGCCTGCGATAGATTAGGCAGAATGGCCTCGCTTGCTTTCAACATGGCTTCCTCTCTCGTCGGTGCTTCGCTTAGTGTTCTTCCGTCGGTTCCCACAATCCTATATCCGTATACGCCCAGCTCTATGATCTCCGAGACACGCTCGTCCCAGATGCGATGTCTTAACGGCTCGATTTGATATGACATATGTTTATTTGGTTAGTTAATAAACACTGAACCAAGTCGTAAGGGGCTGTGAGGGCTTGAGAGCGTCGAGTGAAGCAGAATGATGTGATGTATGCGAGGTGCCAGATGAGGGCGCTGTGGAGCTGGTAGGTGGCTATAAAAGCATTGGGGGGGTGATCACCAAAGGGAAGTTAGATAGGTAAACAGATATGGTAAATAACCGGAAGACGGTTTTTCTTACTTTTTGAAACGGAGCCAGCGCAGCCGCTGCGTTGGGTCGACAAGTAGCCAGTTCCACGGCGCAACTGGCTCATATTCCACCTGCCGTAAAAAATTTCTATAAAAATCCCATATCGCTGACATGTACAAGAGTTTGGATTCATTTCTGTTTCGAAATTTAATAGGCTTAAATAATTTTTTTAATTTTTTGGGAAGTGGGTCGGCTATACCAGCGCTTGACTGCAAACATAAAAAGCGATATGTAGCGCTTGACGGCGGTAAAACGTAGATATGGCTACTATTTCACAGCAACAGGGAGTAGAGCCCGGCATTAGAGATGGGATAGTGACTATGTTAATGGTGGAAATGGGTAATTTCTCTGTTTTCAGAGGTTCCTTGCCTAACTTACGCCCGGGGCCGATAGAAATAGAATTCTTGAACCGGCTGCCGGTTTTCTTTCCACAGGGGTCATTTCGTAGGACTAAGCTATTATAGATACATAACCGAATATCGAAATCTGCTTGTGGCGGATTGTGAACAGACATCACTCGCTTGCCACAAGAAGGCGGGTGATGTTTGTTTATATAACTAATATGATTACCCTCGCTCAATTCCGCACATCGCTTGGTAAACAGGCAGAAGATCTCTCTGACGAGGAGGTTCAGAAGCGGCTGGACTACGCCTACAGGTTCTCTGAAAGCTTTTATGAATGGTTCAACGAGCGTAAAGGTACCGGCGTAGAAGCTATATCAGGCGCATATGCCAGTGATGCTAGGGCAGATACAGTACGCAGTATTGAAAGGATAAAGGCCACAAGAAAAGATGTATACCTATTGCCACAGACAGGTCCGGAGCTCATCAAAGTAGCGAAACAATATGAAAAAAGATACCCCTGAAAAACCATTGGCGGTCATAGAGACACGAGTCAGCGACAAACGTCAGCTTGATGGGTCGCACGACCAACAGGAGAAAGAGTGCCGTAAACTAGTCGCTGAATTAGGGGCAGATGTAGATAAGGTATGGCGAACCACAGCGTCTGGCAGCATAGAGGACAGAGATAATTTTGCCGATATTCTCAAGCATATCGACGTACAAAAGGGTCGTGTTAAATACTATGTTTGCTATTCGATAGAACGATTTACTCGGGCAGGACCTTCTACATATGAAATAATGAAGAAAGAGCTGCAGAAACGTGGCGTACAAATGAGAGATGTGGATCGCATCATACAGCCGGACAGAGACTCGATGGAGAGTCTAGGGTTTGAATATCCATCATGGAGCAGATATTCTCCCAGTGGTACGAGTGAATTAGTTGAAGCTGGTAAAGGTAGAGACAACAAACGAATCATGCTTACTCGCATGATTGGGCAGGAGATAATTAACGCTAATGAGGGGTATGCCGTTCATAGTGCGCCAGATGGCTTTATAAACAAACGTGAGGAGTATTGTGGCGCCGACGGCAAGCGCAAACACAGAACAACCCGCCTGCGTGACACGACCCGCCTGCATCGCATTGAACGAGCCTCTTTCTACGAAAAGATATTCGAGCTACGAGTATTAGGACAAATGACTGATAAAAAGATCGCAGAGGAGGTAAACAAGATGGGATATCTCTCAAAGATACGCTGGCGTTGGAATAAGGAGCACACAAAGAAGGTGGGGACCATTGGAGGTGTCCCGCTGACTGTAAAGCGCCTGCAGGCAATCATTCAACTGCCTGTGTATGCTGGCGTAAACTATGAGGTATGGACCCAATGGAAGCCTATACGAGCGCAGTATGCAGGTTTGGTAAGTATTAAAACGTGGAATGATGCGAATAGGGGTAGACGATACATTGAAGAAATGCCCGGTGGCTCACTGGTCATGCATAAAGATTATGTGCCAGAGAATAGAACGCACGATAATCCACTATATCCATATAAGGAAGTCATTCTGTGCCCCATGTGCCGTAAGCCGTTCCATGGCAGTGCGTCTCGGAACAAAGCCGGTAAACATTTCCCTGCGTACCACTGTGACCGCAAGATAAATGGCAAGAAGCATGAACGCATGGGGGCGAACAAATATGCATTTGAAACGCAGGTGGAAGATTTTGTGAATAACTTGCAATTCCAGCAAGATCAGATGGCCGGTTTCAAATTGGTGCTTATGGATACATTCAATCGTAAACAAGCAGGAGCCACAGAGGCCGCTACAGAGGCAGGAAAGCGAGTTACAGAGCTTCAGGAGCAGAAGCAAGCCACCATAAGGGCCTACATAGCCGCATGTGCTATGGGAGACGAAGAGCTAAAGCGAGACATCCAAATAGAACGATCTAGGATAGAACAGCAGGTACAAGTCGCTCAAGGCTATCGGGACACTCTTGAGGTGAACGAGCTGGATTTGCAGGAGTTTACATATCGAATTGAATGGATAATGGAACACCCCCAGGAATTCCTGCTACGTGCAGGGAATAAGGAGCAAAGACGTGCATACTTTTCACTCATGTTTGCTGAGCTCCCAACGTATCAAGACGTAAAAGATGGAACACCTAAATTAGCTTGGGTTTTCAAGCTGGATGACTCACCAATGATGAGTGAATCCGACAAGGTGCGCTCTGCAAGATTCGAACTTGCGACCTTCCGCGTGTGAGGCGGACGCTCTAACCAACTGAGCTAAGAGCGCGAACTAAAGCAGAATACCATATGAGTGGACCCAGCCGGTTTCGAACCGGCTACCTCCTCATTGCAAATGAGGCGCTCTACCAATTGAGCTATGGGCCCGAAGAGAGGAAGAAATAAGAAGTGTCTTCAATTATTCTTTCTCTCCGAACGAGGGCTCATATGCCTACATATGGG
>SICR01000011.1 GCA_009691335.1 Candidatus Zambryskiibacteriota bacterium | reverse complement strand
GGAATGTTCGAGATTAGTTTATAAGCTCTGGGATCTAGGTTATAGTTTTTAAATTCAAATTTGAGAATGTCGTCATGTATTAGAGTTAATTGTCCAGCCAAGACTTCTTTATGGTATTTTACCCTCAGCATTTCGTAGAGTCCGTCATCTTTTTCAATTCCTAGCACCAAGCACCCAGTCTCTAACAACTTGTCAGTTAGTGTTCCGTCGCCCGGTCCGATCTCTAGCACGACATCACTTGGTTTCAAATCTCCAGCCTTGATAATACTCGAAAGAGCTTTTTGGCTTCTCAAAAAATGTTGACCCAAGGACTTTTTCGCTCTCATAGGCCGTGCACACTACTCGAACGGCCACTTGAAAGACTTGGAAGTTGAGCTTCCAAGTAGTCTTTGCTGCCGTTTTCAAGCTCAAGTGTTGCTAATAATTCCTTTCTTTCTACGATCGATACGAGAGCTTCTTGGGCAAACTTTTGATAATGAGTAGGACTACTGAACTGACCTAAAGTGATTTCTTTCTCACAGAATCCTGCCTGTTTAGGAGAAAGATATTCGTCCCAACTTGAAAGATAGAGGTCACGTCCTTTGACTAATTTGTGAACTTTATAATTCAAGTTTACATAGGCACTTACATGCAACAAATATTCATTGGAATTGATGTGGCTTGACTTGAATCTTCCTTGGAACAGCGATCCACTTCTTGAGCGCTTCTCGTTAAAGTATTTTGTATATCCTGTCCCTAGTCTGTGCATAAATTTCTCAATACCCCTATCAACAACTTGTTCCAAGATAAAATGAAAATGATTTGGGTTCAGGCAGTAAGCCACAAATTTTACTAGCGGTTTTGCCACTCTCTTCTTTTTATCAAAAGATTTTTCATAGATACTACCGATTGGTTCTATTGTGTTAAATTCTCCCATGCTTTTGAAAAATCTTCCCAAATCATTTTTATCAGAAAATATTTTTCTCTTGTCTACTCCTCTGTTGTAAATATGGTAGAACTCTTTTTCTACTAATGGTGTTTTTCTCATACAGATATTCTACCACTTGGAAGTTGAGCTTCCAAGTGAACTTTCGGGTGGTTAGAAATCTATTTCTAATAAGGGTTTGCGGGGGCGATGTTCGTCATTCTCATTCCACACATCTTCTTTAATTAATTCTTGCGGAATATCGAAAATAAATTGTGACGGCATATTTACTTGCTGTCTACCGAAGATTGTGCGTACTTGCGCATAAGTAAGAATCACGATTTTTTTTGCACGAGTAAGGGCGACATAGAACAATCGCCTCTCCTCCTCTTGTTCCTCCGGAGTAATATGTTCCTCATTCATCTTTTGGTGCGGGAATAATCCTTCTTCAAGTCCCGTGATGAAAACCACATTGAACTCCAATCCTTTGGAAGCGTGCACTGTCATAAGTCTCACTGCTTTGTGCTCGTCCTTGAGTTCATCTTGGTCACTCTGCAGGGCCGAATCAGTTAAGAGACACACTACTCCGTCCTGTGGCGACAGGCTGTCGTAGCGAGCGGCAAAGTTTACTAACTCATAAGCATTTTCAAGTCGTGCCGCGCCGTCTTCGCCTGTGGTTTTGAACTCATTTTCCAGGCCACTCTCTTTTATGATGAAAGATATTGTTTCACTTGGTTTTTTCTCTGCTGTTATTACTCGTATGTTCTCTAAAAGAGTTTGGAAACTCTTTAATTTGGCCTTCATTGCGGGGGGGAGATCACTAACTTGGTTGGAAAAAACCTTCGTAACAGTGGTCTTACCGATACCTCTGGCGGGGACATTTATAATGCGTTTCAGGTCATTCAAACTATCTGGATTTTGCGAAGCGCGCAGGTACGAGAGGATGTCCTTGACCTCTTTTCTCTCGAAGAATCTTGTGCCTAAAATTTGGTATGTTATGCCAGATTTTAGAAATGCTTCTTCCAATACTCTGGATTGAAAGTTTGCTCTGTAGAGTACGGCGATTTCTTCCGGCGAAGTTCCCTTATCAATAAATTCCTGTGTTTTACTTGCGATGAAGTCCGCCTCGCTCACTTCATCTAGACTTCCGCTTAAATATATTTTTTCTCCAGCATCGTTGCTGGTGAAAAGATTTTTCTTTCTCCTAACTTTATTTTTCTCTATTACGGTATTGGCCGCTTTCAAAATATTTTTGGTTGAGCGGTAGTTTTCTTCCAGAGTGATAACCGTGGTATTGGGGTAATCCTTTTCGAAAGCCATTATATTTTTTATCTCCGCTCCGCGCCAAGAATAAATATTTTGGTCGATGTCGCCCACTGCGCAGATATTGCAGTCTGCCCCGACAAGCATTTTAGAGATTTCATACTGGACTCTGTTGGTATCCTGGTACTCATCAATATGAATATAGTGCCAAATGTTTTGATAATATTTTCGGACATTCAATTCTTTTCTCAAAAGATTTTCCGTTTTCAATAAAAGGTCATCGAAATCAAGTGCATTGTCTCTTCTCAATATTTTTTCATATTCTGGCCAGATGGATGAGACGACTTCCGCGATGTGTCCGCGCTTGTCCTCACTCTGATAATCTTCATGCGTCATACCTCTGCCTTTTTCTTTTGAAATAATACTCAGTATCCGTCCGGGTTCGTGAGTCTTGGGGTCGAAGCCTAAATTTATCAAGGACTCCTTCACCGCTTTCTTGCTGTCGTCTCTGTCTAAGATATTAAAAAATTTTTTGATACCAACCAGTGCGTGATGTTCACGCAAGATATGAACTCCAAGAGAATGGAATGTACTGACGAAAGGTCTTTCGGACATTGAAACAGGTCTATTGATGTTTGGATCTTCTCTAAGTCCTAACTCCACCCTTTCTCTCATCTCTTTGGCAGCTTTGTTGGTAAAGGTGATGGCCAATATAGATGATGGGGCAACGCCCTGACTTACAAGGTGGCGGATTCTCTCGACAATTGTCTTGGTCTTACCAGCGCCAGCTCCCGCTAATATTAAGACCGGCCCTTCTGTTGAAAGAACCGCTTTTTGCTGTTCCGGATTTAGATTTTGGAGAGAAAACGAACTCATTGCGACACTATAACATGAAGTTTATTAGGACATGACGGTGGTGGATAGGTCTATTGCGTGGTATTCGTATGGAGGTATAATTAAAGGGAATCTATACAAAGCCTGCCAATCTGATGGCTCAACAGAGCCATTTCTGTTTGGGACAGCTATGAACAGTTTAGCCCTAACATATTAGTAAAAGAAGTAAAATCCTAAAAAGTGTGAGTCACCAGGCTCTAAGCTTGATTGTCGCACTTGCTCTAATTCTACCGGCTTTGGCTTCTGCTAAAAGCCAAGGGGTACCATTTGTGCTTATGCCAGAGACTAGAGAAGTTGGTAATTCTCAGACTATGAACCTTTTGGAGGGGTATTTGAATAGCAATCCTAGGAGCATTGGCGGACCAGTTGTGTCTATCGTTGATGAGACGGCCCTGTCTTCTGAAGGAGATAATGCAAATGCCTTCGTAGAATCCGGAGTCTCTGGTACTGGTCAAATAAGTACTTATATAGTGCGTGATGGAGACACTCTTGGAGAAATCGCCGAAATGTTTAAGGTCTCCACCAATACTATTGTCTGGTCCAATGATTTAAAGAGTAAGACCTTGAGAGTGGGACAAGAACTCGTTATTCTGCCTATAACTGGCGTACGCCATACTGTAAAGAGTGGCGACACTTTACAATCTATAGCTACGAAGTATAAATCCGATCTTGATGAAGTTATTTCGTATAACGGTATTCCAAAGGGAGCAAAGCTTATCGTCGGTGATACTGTGATCATTCCTGGCGGTGTTATCAATAATTCTTCGGCAGTTGTTACTGATTCAAATACTCAGACAATAAGTTCTAGGTACTTTATAAGACCTATTAATGGCGGTAGAAAGAGCCAAGGTATTCATGGATACAATGGAGTTGATCTAGCTGCTTCAGTAGGTATTCCTATAATGGCTTCGGCAGACGGTGTGGTTGTTATCGCCAGAACTTTCGGTTACAACGGCGGTTATGGTCTCTATGTTGCCATCAAGCATTCAAATGGAACTCAAACGGTTTACGGCCATATGTCCAAGGTCAATGTGGTGGTCGGTCAGTATGTAGACCAAGGACAAATCATTGGCGCTGTCGGTAACACAGGTCGCTCTAGCGGCGCTCACATTCACTTTGAAATTCGTGGTGCAAGAAATCCTTTCTAAATATCAAACTTTTTAGGGCGGTACTCTACTGCTTCTAGTATGTGGTTGGCAGAAATTTTTTCAGAGCCTTCTAGATCGGCGATGGTGCGAGCAACTTTTATCATCCTATGATAGACGCGCGGAGAAAATCCGAGACGCTCTGCCGCGAGATTCAAAGTTTTTTCGGCTTCTTTTTCTAGAAATATGAGAGTCACTAAATCTCTGGCGCTCATCTCACCATTTTTCAAAATCTTTTTATCTTTGAATCTGTTTTCTTGAAGTTTCCTTGCCTTCTCGACTTTGGTTCTGAAAATTTTGCTCTCATCCCCGCCATTTCCTTCTTGAGAGAGTTCGTGCGGCATTATCCTGTCCACTTCTAACCAAATATCTATACGGTCCATAATAGGTCCGGACATTTTTCTCCTATATCTTTGCAAAGATGATGGTGTGCATATACACGGCTTACCTCGGAAGCCGTAGTTGCCACATGGGCACGGATTCATGGCTGCAACCAGTAAAACATTTGCTGGGAAGTGGGCTGTGCCCTTCGCTCGTGCCACAGAAATTACTTTGTCTTCCAATGGCTGTCTCAAACTCTCTATCACTCGACGTTCAAACTCCGGAAATTCGTCCATAAATAAAACTCCATGATGCGCCAGGGTGATTTCTCCGGGTCGTGGTATCGCTCCACCACCGATAAGTGAAACGTATGATGCAGTATGGTGAGGAGAACGAAATGGCGGATTGGTAATGAAAGCTTCTGACAATGTCCCAGCAACCGAGTGGATACCAGTAGCCTCCAGTGCTTCCTCGAAAGTTAGTTTGGGAAGTATGCCGGCAAATGCTTTGGCGAGCATTGTCTTGCCCGTCCCAGGGGGACCATACATAGCCACGTTGTGTCCACCAGCCGCGGCAATAAGCAGTCCCCTTTTTGCCCTCTCTTGGCTTCTGACATCAGAGAAATCAGTAAGAGTAATGACAACTTCATCAGAAAGTTTAGTCACTGGAGATTGCTTCAGTTTATTTTCTCCAGTCAAATGCTCGACCAGAGATTTCAAATCTGGCACTCCAAAAACCCTGATGCCATCAATAAGAGCGGCTTCAGCTACATTTTCTTCAGGCACATATAGTTCTTGAAGATGCTTTGCCAAGGCAAAGCGGGCCACCGGCAGTACTCCTCGTATCGGCCTTACTTTGCCATCTAGAGATAATTCACCTAAAAATATTTTTCCTTCTGGATTAAAGTCAATTTCTTCATTGGCCAAGAGATAAGAGAGAGCCATCGCTAGTTCAAATGAGGGTCCTTCCTTTTTTAAATCAGCTGGAGCAAGAGAAACAACTATTTTCTGGTTACTTGATTTTGGAGATTCAAACCCGGAATTTTTTATAGCGGCGCTCACTCGGTCGCGGGATTCTTCTACTGCCTTGTCCGGCAGTCCGACTACGGCAAAAGCGTAAAGAGTTCGGTGAGTGATGTCAGTTTCTACTGAGATTGATGTAACGGAAAGTAGCTGTGTCTGCGCGC
Organism: Candidatus Zambryskiibacteriota bacterium; assembly: GCA_009691335.1. GTDB lineage: Bacteria > Patescibacteriota > Minisyncoccia > Phycocordibacterales > Zambryskibacteraceae > UBA5004. The sequence goes on along the minus strand of SICR01000011.1, from coordinate 12,683 downwards.
TGTAAACTTTCGAAAAACCCATTCATTAATTATATAACAAGGTGGGATTAAAGGGTGGAATTAAATATATTTAACTATACATTCATAAAACGCTATAGCGTAAGTTAGATGTATAGGTTATAAACTATAAGTTGTTCTAGAATTGTCCTAGTCTAGAATATTTTAGCCATCTACATCTACATTCACATGTTCCTTGCAAGTGAGTGCTGATGGGTTTGCCTCCAACCTCTCAGCCTCAATTTCCTTTTGGCAGACTTGGCAGATGCCGTAGATGTTGTGCTTAATTTTGTCCAAACCACTTTTAATATTGTTATAGCGCTTTTCCAAAGTGTTAACTATGGCGGCGTTGTCTCCGTATTCTTCAATGCTGTCGGCTACAGTATTTTCATCTGCTGAAGAAGAGTCCTTATCAACCAAGCTTGGAGTAGCTTCCCAATCGCCCTGACTATCAGGGTTAAGGTGGCCGACCTTGGCCAACTCCTTCTCCAAGAGTCTTTTTTCTTGTTCCAACTTTTCCTTAAAGTGTTCGTAGTTTATTGTCATGGGTTTAGTGTACCAGAAGCTTCTTTTTACGCCATTTAGCGCGAAAGCGATTCTTGAGTAAGTCTGTCCATTAAGGTTTTCAAAGTTTCAATACTATTCGTAATAATGAGCATTTTGCTATTGAAGAAGGAATAAAGAAGTACCGGCGTAGTAGTAGCACTCCCCGGGCTTATTGGTGCGAAGAGTGCTCGAGCATCCTTATTTTTAGAAACTATATCTTTGAAGGTGTACTCCGGCCCAATATTTTTCAAGAGTGCGACATTTGTGAAGAGCGGGCCAATATCCTCGGCCATACTCTTCTCCCACGCGAGCTGTCCGGCGAAAGCATTCTCGAAAGAAGCAAGTTTAAATATAAGAAATCTCCCTTGGCCCAACGACCCTAGCATAAATAACGGCTCGAAGGATCGCACCAGACTACTAGGGGCTGAGCTTTGTAGAAGGCCGAAGAATTCAGAGGCTGTTATAAGAGGTGTCTCCGTGCCAACACTTTTTCGGAGAATCAAATGTTTAAGGTCTGTTTGTGCCAGGTCAGCACTCTCTCTTGCTATCAGGGAGAAAGCAGTTTCTCTTGAGGCGCCTGTAAGGTCGATGTCGGCGACACTCTGAGGAGTGATGAATCTGTTTCCGGGAATGGCTAGCACAGGTGGAGCTGTTTTCCTTAGAAATTCATTGTAAGCAAGCCAAGCTCCGGCTAAGCCCACGCATATGAGTAGAAAACTTCCCACAAGCAATAAGAAAAATTCTTTCCTTTTGTCATTGCTAGGAATTGATGAATCTGTATCAGTAATAGTGCCACCTGATGCGCGCTTGAGCCTTTCGGTCTCTTGTATTGAATATAAAGATTCTCGTTGGTGCTCTAGCGCTGAAGCCACGTCTCCTTGGAAGGTGCGTATTTGCTTTAGAAAAGAATTTGGTGCAACTGGTTTAGGTTCTTCCATTCCACAATTCTAACTCATTTGGAGCTTTCTGCGAGAGTTTTTTATGTTGTCTATCACGCTTCCTACCATTATTAAATATTTCTTGGGATTCTGGTCGAGATCGAAGAAGTCATCTGCGGCTTCGATGAGTTTGGCTGAAGAAGATTTGCCAAATGAAACCACTTCCACTTGAGTACCGTGGGTATTCTGTAGATATTCCACGAGTGATACGAAGTCACCGTCGCCAGTAATAAGGACAATGGTGTCAAGTTTGGGGGCAAGTTTGACAGCGTCCATAGCCATATCGATATCCCAGTTGGCTTTCTTGGCTCCTCCGATAAATATTTGGAGTGGTTTGGTGCGGGTTTCGATTCCCGCTTTGCCTAGAGCGCCGAAGAAGGCGTTTTCCTCGCCTGATTCTGTACTGGCAACATAAGCAATGGCGCGTACCAAGACGCGTCCGTCCAGGACATCCTTAACTATGGCGCCGAAATTGGCTTTGGCATGGTGCAAGTTCTTGGCAGAGTGATAAATGTTTTGCGTGTCTATAAAGATGCCGACCCGCTGGGCCTTGTGTTTGATAACTGTCATTTAAATAAAATAGCTCAATACTAATTATACGAATAATTCTATGAATGATACGAATTTATCCGCAAATTCTCATGAATTCGCAGATTCGTATCGTGTTATTTCTTGAGACCAAGCTTCTTAAGCAAGACTGCTGCTCGCTTAGGACTTTTCTTTTCCAAATATTTCATATGCGCCTGGCGATCGGCTACCATAGTCAAGAGTCCTCGGCGTGAATGGTTGTCCTTGGCATTTTTCTTAAGGTGCTTAGAAAGCTCCTCAATGCGCTTAGTCAGTATGGAAATTTGCACTTCCGGAGAGCCAGTATCCTTGTCGTGGGTAGCAACTTCCGAAATTAGCTTTTGTTTCTTGATCTTTGAAATCACTTATTTAATATATCACACTTCGACTCGCTCTGCAAGCGGTCTTTCGGCAGGCCTTAACTATTGTATAATATTGTGCGACATGAATGAGCTAGTACATCTGAAACGGCAATTTCTCGAGTATACCGAGATAGAAAAAGGTCGAGCCCTCAAGACTATTGAGAACTATGACCACTATCTCTCCGTCTTTCTAGAGCACACTAAGGTGAGTCGAGCCGATGAGATTACCGATGAAGTAGTGCGAGAATTCAGGATGTGGCTCAATCGTCAATCGACCGGCAACAACAAGAAGACCGGTGAAACGATGAAAAAGAAGACCCAGAATTATTATCTCATCGCATTGCGCGCCTTTCTGAAATATTTGGCTCGACAGGAAGTCTTGAGTCTGCCCGCGGAGCGCATTGAGTTGGCTAAGGTTGGTGAACGCCAGTTGGATTTAATTACCCCTCATGAATTATCTCGTCTGATGGAAGCGCCAGAAGGAACAGACACCAAGACTCTTCGTGACAAAGCTATCTTAGAACTCCTTTTCTCTACAGGACTTCGCGTTTCTGAACTTTGTTCTCTGACTACTGACATTGACTTCTCTATGGGGGAATTTTCTATTCGAGGTAAGGGTGGTAAGGTCAGAGTGGTCTTTATCTCTCTGGCGGCCAAATCCGCATTGGATAAATATATTAAATCTCGCAAGGACTTGAATGATGCTTTATTCGTCCAAGTTGGGAGAGAAATTAATTCCAAAGAGCCTTCCCCTCTCACTCGCCGTTCCATTGAGAGGATAGTGAAGCATCATGCGATAAAGGCCGGCATTTCCAAGAAAGTTACTCCGCACGTTATCCGCCATAGCTTTGCTACAGACCTGCTCTCAAATGGCGCTGACTTGCGTAGCGTACAAATGCTCCTCGGCCATGCCAATATAGCCACAACGCAAATCTATACCCATGTAACGGACAAACAACTGAAAGAAACTCACCAGAAGTTCCATTCACGTAGGAAGTAGTATGAAACCTTGCAAAAATTTAGGAAAGGTGTATATTAAAGAAGTGATATTGGAGTTAAGAAGTTCGCCGAAAGGCGGACTTCTTACATAATTATTCGCATGTGCCTATTCATTAAAGCTATTCGCATACTATGTTTGATCTAAAAGTAATCAATTCAGTACTTAGCGAGCTTGAAGAAGTTCGCGGTATTCCGCGTGCTTCAATCATTGAGGCTATTGAAGCTGCTCTTGCTACCGCTTACAAGAAGGAGTATGGCAAAAAGGGTCAGATAATTCGTACTTCCTTCGATATCTCGACAGGTGGGACTCAGTTCTACCAAGTGAAGATTGTGGTAGATGGATCTAGAGTAATTTTCGACGAGGAGGAAGAAGGAGACGAGGTGAGAAAAGATCGAACCTTGGATACAGATTCCCTAAATCTGACCTTGGGAAGTGTAGACGAGAGAGTAATCTACAATCCAGAGCATCACATCCTTTTAGAAGACGCGAGAAAGATAAAGAGAGATGCAGAGCTCGATGAAGAAATAATCTTCCCTATTGAGAGTAGGGGCGAATACGGACGCATTGCCGCTCAAACAGCCAAGCAAGTTATTATGCAGAAGATTCGCGAGGCGGAAAAGACTTCCGTAGTTTCAGAATTCGGCAAGCACGAAGGCGAGGTGGTCAATGGTACTGTTCAACGCATCGAGCGTGGAAACATTTTCGTTGATATGGGTCGTGGTGCGACAGGCCTCCTTTCCTACGAAGAGCAGATTCCGGGCGAACGCTTCAGCCAAGGCGAGCGCGTACGGGCTTATCTTTATAGAGTAGAGGAATCTCCTCGTGGAGTATTCTTGCGCTTATCTCGTTCTCACCCGAAATTCCTTGAAAAGCTTTTTGAAGTGGAAGCTCCAGAGCTTGCCAATGGTGCAATAGTTATCAAGGCGATTGCGCGTGAAGCTGGTTACCGCAGTAAGATTGCTGCACAAGCAGTAGATACTCATATCGACCCAATTGGTGCTCTTGTTGGTCAGCGCGGAGTGCGAGTGTCTACTGTCATGTCCGAACTGCGCGGAGAAAAGATAGATGTTATAGAGTGGTCAGCCGAGCCGAAGAAATTTATCGAGGAAGCTCTTTCCCCTGCCAAGATTATTGACATCCAGATAAATGAAGAAGCAAAAACCGCAACCGTGCATGTTGCCGAAGACCAGCAGTCTCTGGCCATCGGTAAGGGTGGGCAAAATGTGCGCCTTGCCGCCAAGCTTACCGGTTGGAAGATAGACATCCAGTCTGCGCAGGGAGAAGAACTTGCATCAGGAGTTGTAATAGACGATAATAAATAAACTATATGAATCTCTGGCACGATGTAGAATCGGGAACAAAGGAAGCGATCAATGTGATCGTGGAGATTAGCCGCGGTTCAAAAAATAAATACGAGATAGACAAGAAGACTGGCCTCATTGCGCTGGACCGGGTGATGCATACTTCCCAAGACTTCCCTTTCGACTACGGCTTTGTGCCTCGTTCGCTCTGGCATGATGGTGATCCTCTGGATGTTGTTATCCTTACAACTAACCCTCTCTTGCCTGGGACTCTGGTGCGTGTCCGTGCTGTGGCCTTGATGAACATGATAGATTCCGGCGAAGGTGATGACAAGATCATTGCCGTGCCGATTGATGACCCACGTTTTGAAAATATCCATGATTTAAAGGACATAAACCCTCATACTGTAAAAGAGATTGAGCATTTCTACTCTACCTACAAGAAACTTCAGGATAAGGAGGTGGAAGTTAAGGGTTTCCAGGGTAAAGCTGATGCAGGAGCCGCTTTTGAAAAAGGATTGAGACTATACCAAGACAAATTCATCAAGAGCTAGATGAAAGCGAATTCAATGCGTCTTAATTAAATTAGTTTTTCAAACAAAAAATCTGGCATTTGCACTGCCAGATTTTTTGTTATAAGGTACTGCCATGAGTTATCTTATCCCAACAGTTATTGAGAAGAGCCAGTTCGGCGAGCGGGCTTACGACATATATTCTCGCCTACTTCGCGAACGCATTATTTTTCTTGGCGGACCTATTGACGACGCTGTTGCCAATACTGTCATTGCTCAGCTTCTATTTCTCCAATCGGAAGACGCCAAGAAAGATATAACCCTATATGTAAATTCTCCTGGAGGGGTAGTTACTTCTGGACTAGCTATAGTAGACACGATGAATAATATCAAGTCTGACGTCTCAACTGTATGCGTAGGTCTGGCCGCATCTATGGGGGCTGTCATACTTTCTGCTGGTACTAAGGGCAAGCGCTTCGCTCTTCCTAGTGCAGAAGTAATGATTCACCAACCTTCTGGTGGCGCCGAAGGTATGGCTTCAGACATCGAGATTAGCGCTAAGAGAATCGTCCGCAACCGTGAAATGCTCAACAAGATGCTTGCGAAAAATACCGGCCAACCTCTTTCGAAAATAGAAAAGGATGTGGATAGAGACTTCTTCATGGATGCCGATGAGGCCAAGAAGTACGGTATTGTGGACAAAATTCTATAGAGAGAGTATCGTGAGGAAGTTCACCTTAAATACATGTCCCGTAGTGAGCTTTGCTCTATTACTGGGATTAAATTGAAACGTGCGTAGTTAGTTCCAGACCGACCGACCTGTCCGCTCTGCCCTTCCGTAAATGTCGTTAAAATTAGCCCTGCTTCTAGCATTACTTGCCGCATCTGCCGGTATCGGCTTCGGCTATTTGCTGCGCCTTATAATCTCTTTGGGCAAGAAGGGTTCGATGGAGCTCGACATTCAGAGACTAGAACTTCTCTCCAAAGAAGAAGCCCAGAGGACTATTCTTGAGGCTGAAGAGAAGGTCAAGGAGCTTGTTGATAGAACTCAAGCGGAACTTAAGGAGAGAGAGAGCCGTAGCAAATCTACCGAAGATCGTTTAATAAAGAAGGAGGAGTTTCTAGACAAGCGCCAAACAGACCTGGATAAAGAAGTCGAGCATGTGAAAAGCAGGGCGCAGGAGGTCAGAGTTCTCAAGGGCAAGATAGAAGGGGTGGTGGAAGCAAAGACAGATGAGCTGTCTAAGGTCGCTGGGCTTTCAAGAGTTGAAGCCAAGAATGAACTTCTAAAAATTATTGAAAAGGAATCCGAAGAAGATATCATGGTGCGGATGCAAAAGCTTGAGAGTCAAGGACAGGAACGTCTTGATAGAAAGGCTCGAGACATTCTCGCTGTCGCTATCCAGCGCTTAGCCGCTCCAATCTCTGGTGAAGTGATGGCTACTTCCCTCTCTCTTCCTTCTGATGAAATAAAGGGGAAGATAATCGGTAAGGAAGGTCGGAATATAAAGGCTTTTGAGCGTGCAACTGGGGTAGAAGTTATCGTCGATGATACGCCTAACTCTATTACCATTTCTTCTTATGACCCTATTCGCCGCGCTGTCGCCAAGTTCGCGCTAGAAAATTTGATAGCGGATGGCAGAATCCAGCCGGCGAAAATTGAAGAGTTCGTAGAGAAGGCTCGAGAAGAAGTAAATAAAATTATTAGAGAAGAAGGCGAGAAAGCGGCCATTGAATGTGAAATTTATAATCTTGATTCCAAACTCTTGGCGATTCTCGGCCGTCTATACTTCCGCTCAAGCTACAGCCAGAATGTTTTGAAACATTCTGTGGAGATGGCGCACATTGCCGGCATGATTGCCACGGAATTAGGGGCAAATGTCGCAGTCGCGAAAGCGGGTGCGCTTCTACACGACATCGGTAAGGCTTTGGATCACGAAGTTTCTGGTACTCACGTCGAGATCGGTCGTCGCATACTCCAGAAGTTCGGTGTTGACGAGGAGATAATCAAGGCCATGCAAGCGCATCATGAGGAATATCCATATGAAACCGTTGAATCCATCATCGTCCAGACAGCTGACGCTGTTTCGGGTGGTCGTCCCGGCGCTCGCAGAGACAATCTCGAGCATTATCTCAAGCGTCTTAGTGACCTTGAGGGTATTGCTACTTCCTTTGAGGGCGTTGAGAAGGCTTATGCTCTGCAGGCTGGACGCGAAATACGAGTATTTGTACTCCCAGAGAAGGTTTCTGACCTAGAAGCTAAGAAAATGGCTAGAGATATAGCCTTACGCATAGAAGGCGAGCTCAAATATCCGGGAGAGATCAAGGTCAATGTCATTAGAGAAGCACGCTCCATAGAATTTGCGCGATAATTAGGCTAGTTTACCTACTTTGTTTACCATGAGTTTATCGAATGGTCTAGTTGTGGCGTGGAAAAACGGCTTGGGATATAATTATTGCTGAGTCTATAGATGTTTAGATTCAGAATTATTAATAATTATTTAGATAATGAATAAGGTAGATATTACAAACGCAGTGCGTAGCAAGCTCGGTGGCACGAAAATGCAGGCCGAGGAAGTTGTCGATACCGTCATTGATTCTATCGTCTCTACCTTGAAGAAGGGAGATGAAGTTTCTATTGCTGGTCTAGGTATATTCTCCACCAAAGTTCGCGCCGCTCGCCAGGCTAGGAATCCCCGCACCGGTGAGTCCATCTCGGTCCCCTCTATGCGCGTGCCGAGGTTCCGTCCAGCCAAAGGTCTCAAAGAAGCAGTCAAATAGATCAAACAAAAATGGAATTTTTCTATTTGTAGTTTTTATTTCATATATACATCTATAAAACGCTATAGCGTTTTATAGATGTAAGGGGTGATTAATCAAGTCAGACTAAGTCCAATCAGTTCAATCTATCCAATCTGTCTAATCAGCTCAATCAAGTCAAATTGGTTTGTCTGGATTGTTTAAAAATTGTTTATTGTACTTTATATTCCTCCCTAATCTTCCCTATTTCCTTTTCTTCTTCACCGGCATTCTTGGTGCGAGCTTCTTTGCCAAGCTTCGCTAATTCTTCCGGGTTAAGCGCAGAGAGTTCCAAAATCCTTTTTTCCAGATATTCTTTGGTGTTCAGCTCCGGATCGTTCAAGACTTCAGATAAAAGGATCTCGAGAATGAATCCGATATGCGGTCCTGCTGGCTTTTCAGTTAATTTCATGATCTCTTCGCCGCCGACCACCAGCTGTTTGACCGATATCGGATCGCGCAAGACTTCTTCGACCATCGATTTATACTTGCGCAGGCGGTAGGGCGTTTCTTTGGGCCGGCCAGTACCAATGCGGTCGGCGGTGCGGGTGTCCATAAGGTCCCAGACGAGGTCGGGACCCACATTTCTGACCATACGCCGAACGGCCGAGAGGGTAATTTGTTCCGTATCGGAGAAGAACATATGCCAGCGCACCAGTCTTACGGTTTTGTCCGCCACTTCTTTGGGAAAGCGTAGTTCATCCAGAATTTTCCTAGCCAGACGCGAGCCGACCACCTCGTGGCCATAGAAAGTCCACTGGTTATTCTTCCAGAAGCGCGTGTGTGGCTTGGCAATGTCATGGAAGAGGGCTGCCAGGCGAACATGCAAAGGAAACTGTCTCTTAGCTGCGTGATTAAGACTCCGAAGCAGATGCTCCCAGACTGTATAAGCATGAGCCTGGTTCTGCTCCATGCCGATCCCTTTCTCGAATTCCGGAGAGATGAATCTCAAAAGGCCCAGACGTGCAGCTATATCGAGCGCTACGCCTGGGTTGTCTGACATAATGATCTTAGTAAACTCATCGCGGATGCGTTCTTTGGAAATATTTTCAAGAAGCGATGCATTATTTTGAATCGCTTTTTGCGTTTCATGTTCAATAGCGAAGTCTAGTTCACTGGCCAAGCGTAGAGCGCGGAACATACGCAGGGCATCTTCTCCAAATCTCTCTTCCGGTTTACCTACTGTTCTGATCAATTTCTTTTTCAGATCTATTTCTCCTCCGAAGATATCCAAGAGCTTTTCTTTTGGAATATCGTAAGCCAAAGCATTGACGGTGAAGTCTCTGCGGGCGAGATCCTCTTCAATCTTGTCTCCCCACTCTACTTTGTCTGGATGACGCGCGTCTGAATAGCCAGACTCAAGTCTGTATGGAGTAACTTCCACAACTTTTAAACTTTCAACTTCTGAACTTGTCTTCACTCCCACGGTCCCGAAATCGTTCTCATAGAATGAATCAGGAAAAAGCTTCTGGATCTCTTCCGGCGTAGCAATCGTGGCGATATCCCAGTCTTTCGGTTTCCGTCCAAGCAAAAGGTCGCGCACGCATCCGCCTACGAGAAAATTCTTAAAGCCAGCATCAGTTAAAACGCGTGAGACTTCCCTCACTTCTTTTGGAATCTGTAATTTAATGTTTGTAACAGACATTAATCTTAATTATACGCTCTTTGTGGTCATGCATAATTTCTTGCTAGAAATTTGCGCGACCCCGGCTCGGCACCGTCGTGCCTACGCCAGGCACAAAAACGTCCCACATTTTGTGGTCACAAGTCTTTTTCTGCTGAAAAAGCTCGCGACCCCGGCTCGGCACCGTCGTGCCTACGCCAGGCACAAAAACGTCCCACATTTTGTGCCCCCAGCAGGAATCGAACCCACATCCCTTGTTCCGAAGACAAGTACTCTATCCGTTGAGCTATGGGGGCAATAACTTATTCTATCAGAGTTCGATTCTACCTAGACACATGTTGTCACATATGTTCCTAGTGCGACTAGGGAGAATCGAACTCCCGTCTCGTCCTTGGCAAGGACGCATTCTACCACTAAACCATAGTCGCAAGTACGAAAATATTAGCCTAAACTTGGCTAAAATGCTAGAGTAAATCGTCAGCGGAGTGTAGTACAGCAGTAGTATACACGCTTTTGGGTGGTGGCTAGTGTCGGAGTGTAGTACAGCAGTAGTATACACGCTTCGGGTGCGTGAGACCCGAGTGCGATTCTCGGCACTCCGACTCTGGCCATCACTAATATGCCGTCGGCATATTACAGAAATTCCCAGAAAGAATTTGTGAGACCAGAGTTCGATTTTAGGCACTTAGAAACAATGCTCAGTCGGGGCGTAGTATAGTGGTAGTATATATGCTTTGGGAGCATAAGGTCCGAGTTCGATTCTCGGCGCCCCGATAGAAAAAGTAACATACGGGCTGTAGTATAGCGGTAGTATTTGCCCATGGGGTGGGTAAGGCCCGAGTTCAATTCTCGGCAGCCCGAACGAATAATGCGGGACTAGTTTAATGGTAGAACAGTAGATTTCCAATCTTCTAGTGGGAGTTCGATTCTCCCGTCCCGCACCATAAACGAACTAGATCACAATATTCTCTATCATCTCTACCCTCGCCTTACGAGTGTCCATATTCATTTTGACTGTAACTAAGTCTAATTGCCATTCGCAATCTAGTTTCTTGTGTAACAAATAGGTCTGAATGGTCCTGCCCAATCTCTTGAGTTTCCAATGGTGCACATTATCTTCAGGTCTATAGCCAGAAGTTACATGTGTAACGGTTTTTACCTCTATAAATCTAATGATGTCGGCTTTTTTGGCAATAATATCTATCTCTCCCCACTTGCGTAGGTAATTCCTTTCCACTATTTCAAATCCCCTCTTCTTCAAAAAGTCACATGCGATATTCTCCCCTATGTCGCCTATCTTCCTTTTTTCCGTCCTAAAATCGATGTTATTCATGAAACTTGGCTATTTAAGTTTCATATGAAACCTAAATGGGCTCTATATTTTAAAAAATGGCTATAATTAAGGACTTTTTGGCAATAGTGTCTTTTACATTCGTGTCTTTTAGTACACATATTCCACAGACTTATCCACATAATTGCAAATAGATGGTCTAATTCTCGCTTGGTTAAAGGATTTTTAGGAATTAGGACGTTTCCGTAATAATTGTTGATTAGATGTATGGAGGACATAATTATTACATACATTCTAATACAAAAACCGCCAGCGGTTTTGCCAGCGGTTTCCCGCATAGCGGGAACAATAAAGTTGCTTTTGTCCTTGTGGACTCTAGCATGGAAGGATTAGTTCCAGAAAGAACAGGGGAGTGTGAGAACGCACGGAACCAAAAATTAAATATAAGTGAGGATTCGTCGTCTTTCTCCACACTATTCCTACCAGAAGTAACCTTCCGGTCGGAACGTCTTCCGCAAACTACGCACGAAACAACAAAGGTCGGGTCTCGCTCTATCAGAGGATAAGAGCTTGTGCCAACCGTCTGCAAATATAATATCTTATAAAGGACAAAATTAAAATATAAAAACTGTGGATAACATTATTGTCCTTTATAAAACAAGCTTATTTTATAACCAATTTTACGGGACAGTGATCAGAGCCGAAAATCTGTGGGAGTATTTCTGCGGCCTTAACTCTGGTCTTTAGAGTAGGGGAGACGAAAATGTAATCTATCCTCCAACCCACATTTCTCTCTCTGGCGTTAGCAAAGTGACTCCACCAGCTGTAGTAACCCTTGCCTGGGGTAAAGAGGCGGAAGGTGTCAAGAAAACCAGCTTTGATGATGTTGGTTACACCCTCTCGTTCCTCTATGGTAAAGCCCTTCTTGCCCTCGTTTTGCTTGGGGTTAGCTAGGTCATCAGGAGTATGGGCCACATTGAGGTCACCTCCGAAGATTACAGGTTTTTTCTTCTCAAGTTGTTTCATATACTCAAGAAAGGCCGGGTCCCAGTGTTTGTGACGTAGACTTAGGCGAGAGAGGTCATCCTTGGCATTGGGAGTGTAGACACTGACAGCATAGAAGTCTTTGAATTCTAGGGTTACAACTCGACCTTCTTTGGTCGGGTCGCCATAACTGTCCCTAGATAGTCCATACTTTGAGGCTATTTTCTCTGGCAGACTATTAATAACTGACAAAGGCTTATCTTTAGTAAAGATGGCTGTACCGCTGTAACCCTTTTTCTCCGCTGAGTTCCAATATTCTTCATATTCCGGCAAATCCACCTTTGATTGGTGTTGTTCGGCCTTGGTTTCCTGTAGAAAGAGGATATCCGGCTTGTGTTCTGCTATAAAAGGGAGGAATAGACCCTTTTTGTGCACCGCTCTGATGCCGTTGACGTTCCAAGAGATGATGATTTTCATAATAGAAACATTCTACACCAACTGGGCTAATCAAACGCATTTACAAATATCTCTATTTTTGTGGTTAATTTCCCTTCAGTATCAAAGATGCCTAAATCATATTATCTATGTGATGGTTTACCGCATGATAGGTGCTTTGATTTGGGTATAGCTATCTTGTATAAAACTTGTTTTGTTTTATACTTTTAGTATGGAACCTCAAACTCCTTCATCGCCAATCACCTCAGTGCCACCTTCGTCACCAATTATTCCAGTACCATCTCCAACTACGGCTATTTCTAATAA
>SICR01000010.1 GCA_009691335.1 Candidatus Zambryskiibacteriota bacterium | reverse complement strand
GTGTACTGATCACACATAAAATTCTGTTGAATTTTTGCGCGACCCCGGCTCGGCCCGTCGGCCTGCGCCTTCAGCACCCATCAGGACAAAGGCACAAGAAAACCCAGAATCATCTGGGTTTTCTTGACCTTGCGCGGACTAGTGGACGACGTTAGAACTGCTATTAGTAATTACGGTCCGTAGGAACAAAAGACATTTGATGGTGAGATTGATTCAAATTTTTCTGTGACTTGATTGCCTTTCCAAGCTTGTAGAGCCGGCGCTCGGTCACTGTGAAGGTACGTATCGTTGTTCACTAGAGCAATTATAGAATCATCAAGATCCATTTTTATTTCATTCTGGGCAGATGGATTATCCCTACCACATATATGAGTAATTAAAACTACACCATTTTTTTCCATTGAAAACTGAGGTAGAGCATCCGTAACTGTAGATATTGGATTGTTATTAATGACAGATGTACGCAAGAACCAAAACTCTTTACCTGTCGGGGTTGTTACATAACTAAATCCATATAATGGGTTTGTGCCCACTGGAGCCCATATTATGCCCCCATCGTTAACGACTACGCCTTTGGGAGATGGAGGATAAGTTATTCCTATATAACTAGACTTCCAAGCAGTAAGCTGATTACTTTTAACTACTACAAAAAGAACTACTGCAATGACAACAAGAGCAACAAGCACTTTAAGACTTTTCATAACAAAATTCTACCATAGTTTTGTGCGGCTGATGGGTGTCCAGGTCACGCATAAAATTCTGTTGAATTTTTGCGCGACCCCGGCTCGGCCCGTCGGCCTGTGCCCTCAGCACCCATCAGTCCAAAGACGTAAGAAAACACGGAGCCTTATCCGTGTTTTCTTAACCTTGCGCGAGTGATAGGACTTGGTCAGGCGTCTCCACCTGCTGGCGGAGCGCACGACCCTGCCTCCTTCGCCCTTGCTCAGTCCGGCGTTCAAGTCCCAGGTGCTCTCGGGCAGAAATAAAAACAGACCGGCCAAAGCCGATCTGTTTTTATTTTGCGCGGCTGATGGGTGCTGACCCCACGGCCTCTCCCGTGCACTTATCCACTATTTTCATAATGGCGTGGACTATATCTTCACCATAAGTTTCCTTTTAGGTGCCTTGGTATCTAGTCTCTACGGCGCTCTCACATATAGTGAGTTCCCACGGTATTCGCATGCCTATCAATTGATAAGTTTAGCCTTCACCGTTATCCCAAAGAGTTTCAATCTGTCATTTCGACAAAAAGCTGCAATATTTACAGGGGAGTGCTCTACCGTTGAGCTACAGCCGCATTTTCTATTCCGTACAACGTGGTAATCGCTTTACGGAAAAGCTTGTACTTCCTGTTTAAATACAAGTTGTGGCAATCATTATGATACATGAGCCTGTACAAAGCAAGGCTGTCTCTATGACTAAAAACTAATTCATATCCATGCTCTTTTTTGGTAATAAAGCCTCCAACAAAATTAAGTTCAGAATGTAAAGATTGCAAAAATTGCCTGCTACCAGAGGTAAACCTAGCTGTAAATACCCATCTTTTCCTTTTTCGATCTTTTGCTTTATGTTGTTTAAAATAAACACAGCCGTCTCCATCAAAGTAACCTCTGATAAAGTCTCTTTGAATTATTTTAGGAATTAATGGAAAACCCAATATTAGACTCTTGTACCATTATCCACAGAAATAAAAGTGGTAATAAAATTTGTGTCGGGGGTGGGTTACGATCCCACTACCTTGGGCTTATGAGTCCCACGCTCTTCCGATTGAGCTACCCCGACAAGGGCTAATGAGAAGCAGCAAAAAAGATTGCTTGCTTATTATCTTAGAGTGAAGACTTTGTCTGCCGACTATCGCAGGCAGACAGTACGAACACTATAATACGAAAAAAGGCTCTGCTCAATGCATGACCCTTTTTCGTACTTGCTTGTTGCGGGTGCCCGATTTGCACGGACGCCTACAGGTTATGAGCCTGTCGAGGTACTACTCCTCCAACCCGCTACTATATAAACGTAGCAACAGGAAGGAATTATACGCTTTTTTTGAAGAAAAACAAGACTATATGGCTCTTAATTCTCTAAAAACTGTTTCGAAGAGACTGATGACTCGCCTTGTTTCGCGTTCAGTAAGCTGGAACTCTCCGCCAGCATGAGCGATGCGATTTCTAACCTTATGCCCTTCCCAAGCGTTATTCAAAGTAAGCATATCTGTCGGGTCCACACTTTTAAGCATCTCCCCCACTCCCTCTCCCTGATAACCTAGAGTTCGCAGAACTTCTTCGAGCATCACGTCCGCTTCTATAATAGCTAGTCGCCAGTCCGAAGGATTATTGGAATTAGTGTGTTCGTAAATTCTTTGCCACTTTTCATCTCCTTTATCTTCTGACACAGATCCTTGTTCGAGAAAAGCGTCATCTGAAATTTTGCCATATATCTTCTCTTCTTCGGTCTCTACTTCCTGAAGCTTTAAATAACTGTAAATTCCCCAGACTATAGCCACAAGAGCAAGGATAACCGCGACAATTTTCCATATTGGCCAGAACCATAAAAGATATTGAACCAAGGCATTCCAAATCTTCAGGACATACCAATCGCTCTGGCCAATAAGGTAGAGAAGTTGATTGACAATCGCACCCAAGACAATAAGCGCCGGTATCAGCCAGAAGGCCTCTTTGTAATGATCTTTATGAAATAACTTTTCAGCTTCACTTTTGCCTTCAGCCATGAGTATCAATTATCAACTATTGATTTAAAAATTTCAATGAGTCTCATTGAGAAAATCTTTGCCTGCGACAAATAAATTATCTTCTCTTCCGAGGTCCGCAGTCAATTCAATACCGAGCGGAAGTGAAGTGGTATTACCACTCGAATCGCCCACAAATCCAGATGGCAGTGATATTGCCGGACAACCGCTAATGTTGGCATGCACAGTGAAGATATCTTCAAGATACATCCCGAGTGGGTCATTGCTTTTCTCCCCCACTTTCCAAGCTGGTGATGGCGTAGTTGGGGTAAGCATTATGTCCACTTTTTCAAACAATTCTCTTAACTCTTTGGTGATAAGATGTCGTGCTTCAACCGCCTTACCGTAATACTCATCGTAATAACCAGTAGAGAGCACATAAGTACCTAAAATTATTCTTCTGCGAACCTCTTGTCCGAAACCAGCACCTCTAGTTTGGAAATAATCATCAATACCATTCTCACCATCTTTGTGCATACCATATTTGACTCCGTCAAAGCGTGCCAGATTAGAAGAAACCTCGGCTGGCATAATGATGTAATAGACAGGTAAAGAGTACTTCAGATTTGGCAAATCAATTTCTTTAATTTCATATCCAAGAAGACGGAACCTCTCTACTGCCTCGGCAAAGTTTTTTCTAACTTCGACAGAAACCCCTTCGCTCTCTACAAAATTCTTCGGGATGCCGATAGTTTTAGAAAATTTCTTAATGGTAGGATAAGTTCCGTCAGATATAGTAGTGCTATCCATCGGGTCTTGTCCCTTTATGACATTGTAGAGTGTCTCGACCAGAGAAACCGTTTTGGCAAATGGTCCTATTTGGTCGAAAGAGGATGACATGGCGATAAGACCTGAGCGCGATACTCGACCATAAGTAGGCTTCAGTCCGACAACTCCGCAAAGAGCGGCGGGTTGGCGTATTGAACCTCCTGTATCAGAACCTAACGCCATATCCACCATACCAGCTGCGACAACAGCGGCAGAACCACCAGAAGACCCCCCAGCAATCCGTTCAAGATCATAAGGATTTCTGGTAACACCGTAAGCAGAATTCTCAGTAGAGCTCCCCATTGCGAACTCGTCGCAATTTGTCCTACCTACAATCAAAGCCCCAGCCTCCTTTAACTTCCTTATTACTGTCGCGTCATATGGAGCGATGAAGTTTTCTAAAATTTTGGAACCTGCGCTCACCTTGTGCTCTGCAAACATAATATTATCTTTTATAGCAATAGTTTTGCCACTCAAAGGTCCATCTCCCTCAGACTTTGCGTCATCAAACACTTCTAAAAAAGCGTGGATATCTTTATCTTTAATTTTAATTTCTTCCGGCGTCACAGTATTTTCTTAACTTTTATAAAATTATCCTGACGAGCAGGTGCTTCGTTTAAAATTTTTTCAGTATAAATACCAGATTCATGTCCAGCATTATCTTCTCTCATTACATTTCTTGTCTCAAATTCCCCTAGGTCCTTCCTAGGGGAATTTGAGACTTCCTTGACTTCGCTCACATAATTTAAGATTGATTCAAATTCGTGAGATAAACTCTCCGCTTCCTCATCAGAGATAGAAATACGGGAGAGTTTGGCCAGTTCTAGCACTTTTTCCTTATCCATAGACAGATTTTAGCACAAATTAAAACCGGATGGCGCTGGAAGCGACCATCCGGTAGACGTACTAACCACGAAGGCACGGTACCTTCGACCAGCTATTTCCCTAAAGACAGAACTACAACCTTCCGGGTTCTAAAATAGAGCCATCCTTCGATGTCTCAATAACTTACAATTCTGGTGCCACAGACTCGAATGCCAGCTGTCGCCTGGGAAGCGACTATAACTGGCTGCTCGGCGGAATCACCGGGCATTAGAAGCGATGGTAGAGAACTGCCACAACTTGTGCAATTCTCTTGACCACACCTCCGTCTATCATTCTGAATCCTGTGGCATTTACCACATAGAACTTGTGGCAATGCATCCTTGCAATGTTTTGTCATACGACGACTCCGAGTGCTTAGCTGGTTGATAAAAGGATGGATGACAACTTACCCCAACCTTTTATCGGTGGTGGACGAATCTCGATCACATGCGTGTACCTCCTGTTATTATTGTGCCTTATCTATTATTTTCTTTCAATAGGTTAAGAAACTCCTTTTCATTCAAAATTTTGACTCCTAATTCTTCGGCCTTCTTGAGCTTCTCACCAGGATCACTGCCCACCACGACATAGCTTGTCTTGCTAGACACGGATTCGCTCACTTCTCCACCAAGTTCATAGATCTTCTCCTTCGCTTCTTCCCTCGCGATATGTCCTAGCGTACCAGTCAATACGAACTTCATACCTAAGAGCTTACCGGACCTCTGTATCTCCTTCTCTATTCTGACTTGCTTCAACAATCTTTCGAAAAGTTTCCTGTTTTCTTTGTCTTTAAACCACTCTGATATAGAATGTGCCACTATCGGACCCACTCCTTCTATATTTTGTAATTCTTCCTGCGTCGCTCTCACAAACCTCTCGGCCACGCCAAACTCTTTGGCCAATAACCGTGAAGTTTCTTCCCCCACTTGAGGTATAGAGAGCGAGGCGATAAATCTCGGGAGAGTTACATCTCTTGCTTTTTCGACTGATTTCAAAAGGTTGTCAATAGATTTTTCTCCAAAACGCTCAAGGGTTTCCAAATCACCCTTCTTGATAGTAAAGATGTCGTCGAAATTTGAAATTATCTTCGCATTCATAAGAGTAGTAATGATTTTCGGTCCCATACCATCTATATCAAAGACGTTTCGCGAAGCAAAATGAGCCAATTTCCTTCTTTGCTGTTCATAAGAATTCTTGGACACACAGCGATAAGCGGCCTGACCGGGAATGCGCTCAATATGGCCGTCGCCACCACAGAGTGGAAAGTGGCTAGGAAATTTAAATATTTTCTCCTTCCCGGTGCGCATCTCCTTCACCACGCTCACCACTTCCGGTATGACATCACCCGCTTTCTGAAGCACTACAGTATCGCCAATGCGAACATCTTTGCGAGATATTTCATCCTCGTTGTGAAGAGTGGCACGAGATACAGTGGAGCCAGCAACGGAAACCGGACGAAGTATAGCCACGGGAGTCAAGACTCCGGTACGACCAAGCTGCAGAGTAATATTTTCTATAACAGTTGTAACTTGTTCCGCCGGGAACTTGAAGGCTATACCGAAACGTGGAGCCTTGCCGGTATAGCCAAGCTCATCTTGAAATTCTTTCTCATTGACCTTCACTACCACACCATCAATTAGATAATCCTGCTTATCTTTCTTATTATGCCACTCTTCCCAATAACTCATAACGCCTTTTATATTTTCAAATTTTTGAAAATATGGATTGACCTTAAAACCTAATTTCTTCAGCAATTTTAATTCCTCTTCTTGAGTGTCGGGTATTGTTTGGCCTGTAAGAGCCGCGATATCGTATACGAAATTGTCCAGTTCCCGCTCACGAGTTACGCTTGGATCCAGCTGTCTGATAGAACCCGCGGCAATATTTCTTGGATTAGCAAAAAGTTCTTCTCCTTGTTTTTCTCTTTTTATATTCAACTTTTTGAAAACACTTTTAGGCATCCATATTTCACCTTCAACAATTATTGAGATTGGCTCTTCAAGTTTCAAAGGAATGGACTCAATGGTGCGCACATTCTGCGTTACATCTTCTCCCACTCTGCCATCGCCTCTGGTCGCCGCCGTTTTCAAAATCCCCCTTTCATAAGACAGAACTACTTTCAATCCATCTATCTTTAATTCTGCGATATAAGTGGGCTCTCTTTTAATTATCTTTCTCACTCTCTCATCAAAAGCCAGAATATCCTCTAGCTCAAATGCGTCATTAAAGGACCATTGTGGTACGGCGTGCGAAATCTTTTCAAATTGATCTAATGCTTTGCCCCCGACTCTCTGTGTCGGAGAATCAGCTGTTACAAGCTCTGGATACCTTTCTTCCAGAGTCAAAAGCTCATATTTCAAAGAATCAAGAGCTTCAGGAGCGATACCCTCTTTGTCTTCTACATGATAAAGATAACGATAATGGTTGATAGCAACTCTCAACTTCTCGATTCTCTCGATGATGTTTTTGGAAACTGTTCTTGCCATTTTGCTTGTAGTGAATGTGGTCGGGCTAGTAGCTAGCTCTGACCGCGCGTTCAACTCGGCGACCACTAACTCCATCGCAGGTATTGTATCCCAAAGACTCTATCTTTGTCGTGCCATTATCCACTTTAGTCACGGTTACTATCGTGCAATACGGGTCAGGTAGAAAGGTTATTTTATTGATGATGCTTACAGTAGATCCGCCTACTACCCACTGATTTGAAGGATTATTGCCATCTCTATTGCAATAAATAGTTGAGCCGGTAGAAGTAGCGAAGGCGCTTATCCCTGTTGGATTTTTGACATCCCAATAGAGAGCGCATTCTATGCCGGTATCCGCCGCGTAAAATGCCATTTGAGATTCCTTACCGGAATTAGAGATGAACGATTGTTTGACCGCAAGGTTTATTATGCCAGTAGAAATAAGGAGGAGTGTCCCCGTAATAACGACGGCTATAAAGAGGGTGAACCCTCGTTCTTTTTGAAAATTGAAAATTGAAAATTGAAAATTCTTTTTCATCATTGCCAGTCTAAAATATTTTCCTTCGCCTTGAATTGGCGATTAGCAAGACCTTTAGACCAATCCACGGTGACAGTAATAGCAATCTCATGGTCATTGACGGAGGCAGTCTGTATCTCGCGCCGGAAAACTGTTTGCGTCCATGCGCCATTGTATCCGAAAAATCCGCTGATATTATCTTGTCTCAAAAATGGGCAGGAACCCGCACCACCGGAACATCTTGACGGCACAGCACTTTCAACCGGACTTACCGTGCAGAGTGATCCAAAATAGCATGGGTTGGAAGAATTGGCCGCGATGCCGGTAAGCCAGTTGACATTATTCAGACGATTTTCATCTCGGATATTCCTTATCTGCTCAAAGCCTTCCTGAGCGAGATAAAAGGCGATTATCTGATCCTTGGAAAAAATATAAGACGAAATACCAGATTGCGCGGCCGACATCGCGCCTATCACAGCGGCGACAAGTATAGTTATCGCCACCAGACTTTCGATAATAGTGAATCCTCTCTTGTCCATCTTTGTTATAAGTATACGCTATCTAACTTTTATATTAATCAGATACGCACTGGCCACTCTCACACGACTGGCCAGAGTTGCAGTTGTTCCAAGACCTGCTACAACTATACCCGCAGCTGTCATGGCCAGAATTTGACCCGCAAGCATTTTGCAGCCCTCCCTCTTGGGCATCACAGCTACCCGGCTCAGGAACACAAGGAGTCGGGTATGGATAACTGTAAGGCGTCTGATACTGATATTGGTATGAGTAAGGCGTAGTGTATGGGGTTGGATACTGGTATTGATAAGTATAAGGTGTTTGGTATTGATACTCATACGAGTACGGAGGAGTAGCAACACAATAAGTTTCTACTGTAGGAGTATCTAACGACTTTGAATCGCCCGTGCTATCTACGCACCAAGATTTACTGCCACCGGCTCCGGGCAAAAGCGCTGATACAGCATAAGCCGGACCGTCCGAGCGACAGGTCAGAACTACTCCAGCTGGATAATTTGTGGAAGAGGTGTATTCGAACATGCTGGAAGCTATATCGACAAAGAAAGATGAGGAGCAATCATCAGACTCTTCCGTACCATAATTACCATACTCATTGTAATAAATTTGCGCCGAGCCGCGCAGGCTGGCTAACTGAGTTTTAACCTTAGCATCCCGCGCTTTACCGCGCGCATGATTGAGAAAAATAAAAATTATCGAAGAAAGCGTCCCAATAATAGCGGCCACAAATATAAACTCCATAAAAGTGAAACCTCTATTTCTCGTGGACAAAACCATGCACATCAATTATCAAGAAAGCGTTGGGATACTAAGGTCTGTAAGACGAAATCTGAGCGGTTTTTATCACTTCCAGCATGACCCTTTATACTGATATTAACTTTAGGCTGAAGTGTATTGTTCGTGCCTGCGCCAAGTGTGTAGAAAGTAAGACCATCGATAATAACTTCCGGAGCGGTAACTGGCAGGAATGCCCCGCTCCCCACCTGTTTCTGGATAGAAGTGCCACTTAAAGTATAAGTAACTTGCGCACCATCGCTTGAGAGAAAACTCATCAGACTATCCCCGCTTGGACAATTTTGTGGAGTGGTCACAGTACCAGAACCACAATGATAATTACGCCCATAGCGCATTTCCTTGGACATACTCTCAATAACCAGATTGAGATTATTCATAACAGACTTGAGTGATCTGGCCTTTCTACTGGCATCAAAGATGCCAAGAATAGAACCAAGACTGATAGTCATAATAATAGCGAATATAGATATCGCGGTCATAATTTCAACAAGAGTAAAGCCCTTATTTTTCATAACATCAGTTAGATACGCACTCATTATGGTCCTTCTACCGATATTTGGCCATTGGTATAAACAAGGACTGAGCGGCTGTTATCTCTGGGAGTTTTTAAAATTATGCGTGCGCCGGTCATGTTAGGGACAGTAAAGGTTTGCCCGCCATCATTGAAGAATACTATTCTAGCATCAGTATCGGGTCTGACGAAATTTACATCAAGACGCTTCGAGGTATTACAGACATCTGCCTCGCCCTCTCTGATGATGCATATAGAATCAATATAATTTCCGTGCGTAATACTAACCTTCTCCAGACACTCAGAAGAGCCTCCTGTCGGGCAAGTCCAATCTCCATCATAGATATTGTTGGCATTCCTATCTGCGAAGAATAAATAAGCGCTGTTTGAGCCCCCGCTCAAGAGAGAGAAAGTCAGGCCATAAGAAACAGAGAAATCGGAGGAACCGGGGGTAAGCTCCCTTACAGCGATACCATAAGCCTGAGATTGAGACAGAGTGATGCTTATTTCATCAGCGAGATTGGAGATACTTGCTGTATCGGTATAGACAGACTGGCTTGAAACGACGACTGTGAGAATCACTACCATAATACTGAGTGAGACAAGTAATTCTACAAGAGAGAATCCGGAATTATATTTTTTAAAATAACGACGCATGAATAATATCAAAATGGAACATAAGAGCGAACCACGCTCCGATGACGATAAACGGTGCAAATGGTATCTCGCTTTTCATTGTAATCTTATTATTGATTCTTATCAAAGGATTAATGCGAATCCAGAAAATAGCCAAGAGGCCAAAGGCAGCACCAATCCAGAACGACAGGACAATAGCAGAGACAGATTGGGTAAAGCCCAACAGAATTCCAACCGACAGAGCAAGTTTAGCATCGCCAAATCCCATGACCCGACCAGCACTTATTAACCATATTGAGGCGAAGAAGGAGAAGAGTATCGGACCAGCAAGCCAATCTAAAGTTGAATAAGTTTGATAAGTTGATAAGTTTAATAAGTTAATCGTGAGACTCAAGAAGATACTCGTGTATACGAGAGAATCAGGAATAATCTTATGCCTTATGTCATAGATAGTGATGATGACATAAATACAAAACACGGGTATAAAGGCGTAAGGAACAGTGATAAATATCAATGCGGTCCAAAGTTCCACAATCGGATATTGCCAAGAAATTCTCGCTCGGCATTGTCGACATCTTCCACGGAGGATAAAGAAACTCAAGAACGGCAAAAGTTCCCACCAATGAAGCTTTTTACCACAAGAAGGGCAGATTGAACGCCCCTTAAGAGTAAGCCCAGAGTTGAAGCGTAAGCCGACAACATTCAAAAAGCTCCCCACAATAGCTCCCAATACAAAAAGGATGACCGTAGTCATCCTTTGAGTATAACATTTGAGAGAACAGATGTTATCGGTTCTCCCAAATGTTATTAGTTCCTATGGGCAGACAGTAGCGGTACCCAGAGCGGCAACTTCCGCTTTCGACTTGCCGGTCGAGTCAACGCACCAATACTGGCCGGAGGTTGTCAGGTTAGCTTGTACAGCGTAAGCCGTCGCTGAAGAGTTGCAAGCAAGTATGGTGTTAGCAGGATAATTCGCAGCTGTCGTATAAGTAGACATGCCGGAAGTAGCATCTGCGAAGATATTGGACGCGCATGAGTTTGTCGCAGAACCATATCCACCATTATTGTCGTAATAAATCTCTGCAGCAGCTCTGAGACCGGAGAGTTGAGCCTTACTCTTAGCGTCATTGCCCTTGTTACGAGCGGTGTTGAGCGAAGCAAGCACCACCGATGAGAGGATGCCTATTATCGCAATAACAACCAGAAGCTCTATTAGAGTGAAACCCTTATCTTTTCTTGTAAATTTCATTGTCATAAGTGTTTAATTATCCTAAACATAGGATTGATATATTATACTCTAAAGCCCTGCAGAATTTGCAATCTCATATATGGGGATAAGGACTGAGGCTAGAAGCACTCCGACACCTAAGCCCAACAGGACTATCATTACCGGTTCAATGAGGCTTACCAAGGTATCAATAGTATTTATGACATCACGCTGATAGAAACGTGCCATAGTGCGGAAGATACTCCCCAACTCTCCAGTTTCTTCGCCAACCTTGACCATCTGCACTAAAATACTTGGAATTTCTCTATAATTAGAGAGTGCTCCAGAGAGCGAGCTACCTGACTTGACCGCCAAGAGCGTCTCGTTCAACAAATCCCTATATACATCATTGCCCACCACTGCCGCTGTTACTTCAATAGCTTTGACCATGGGGATCCCCGAGAGAATCATAGTATTCATACTGTCGGCGATTATAGAGAGGTAGAGTTTCTTGTACAAAGTGCCAATGTAAGGTATCTCTAGTTTAAAGCGGGCCCACGCAGCCGCTCCTATTGAAGTACGTATATAGCGAACAAGGAAAAATAGAGCAATTACAATCAGAGCGATAATGACAAATCCGTGGTTTACGAAGAAATTACTTATACCGAATACGACCAGCGTATAGAGAGGTACTATTTGCCCGGAATCCACGATAATGGTGCTGATTTTAGGAATAATAACCGTAAACATGAGTATCATTACCGCCATGAAGACGGTGACGACAAAAGCAGGATAGATAAGTGCGTTCTTTGCTTTAGAAATTACTTCGTAGTTCCTATCCAAGTGCTCAGCGAGGTAATTAAAGGCATCATTCAATTTACCAGTCTCCTCTCCGGACTTGACCATATTGACGTAAAAGTCGGAGAAAATAAGTGGATGCTTGGATAAAGCTTTAGAGATTGGGCTACCAGACTGAATGTCGGCCACTATTTCATTAAGGCTTCTGTTTAATACCAGATTTTCAGTCTCAGCCGCAAGGAGGGTAAAGATTTTAAGTGGAGAAACATTAGCTTCGAAAAGTGTGGCCATCTGCCTTGAGAGAATAACCACATCCTTGTTCGAAACTCCCTTCCCGATAGAAAACCTCGCGAAAAAAGATTCTTTCTCAGCCGGTTCTATCTCAACGATAATAAGGTTACGTTTCTGAAGACCACCGACAGCCACATCCAAAGATACGGCTTCAATAGAACCGTCGACTCTCTTACCTGAACTTTCTAAAGCTTTGTAGTTAAATAGCATTGAATTTCATTGAAAATTGTAAATTGTAAATTTTCATAACATACGCTCCAATGTCTTCGGGTTAGCGGAGAACTGGAATGCATTCTCAACTGTTATCTCACCCTTCCTGACCAACTCTGCCAGAGAACGATTGAGGTCTATCATTCCTTCTTCAGAACCTGTCTCAATGACAGATGCTAATTCATGGGTACGCTTTTCTCTGATGAGATTAGCCGTGGCGTTGTTGTTTATCAAAAGTTCGAAGGCTGGTATGAGCCCGCCAGATATGCGCGGGACAAGACGCTGGGAAAAGATACCCAAAAGAGACCCTGCTAGTTGGAGCCTGATTTGGCCTTGCTGGTCCGACGGGAAAGAATCAATGATGCGGTCAACTGTTTGTGGAGCAGTATTGGTGTGGAGGGTTGAGAGCACCAAGTGACCGGTCTCTGCCGCGGTTACAGCGGTGGAGATCGTTTCGTGGTCGCGCATTTCACCTATCATGACGATATCGGCATCCTGGCGGAAAACACCTTCAAGAGCAGAGTGGAAATCCGGAGTATCAAGCTTGACCTCCCGCTGGTCTATCATCGCTTTCTTTGGTTCAAAAATATATTCAATAGGATCCTCGATGGTGATGATATGCTCTAGTCTCTCACCATTGATTGTCTCTATCATAGAGGCCAAGGTCGTCGACTTACCCACTCCGACCGGTCCTACTACCAGAAAGAATCCTTGCTGACGCCTAGCAAAAGTCTCAAGAATTGACGGCAAGTTAAGCTCCTCGAAGCTTCTGATAGTTTTGGGGACAAGGCGCATAGCAATACTGACAGTTCCGAGCGAGAGATAGGCGTTGCAACGGAAGCGGAACTTAGTACTACTACTCCAGGCGAAGTTCGCCTCTTTGTTCTTATCAAATTCTTGTCTGCTCAAAGGTGAGAGGAGTATAGATAGAAAACCTTCAAGGTCTTCTTGAGTCAAGATGGGAAATTTTACCAAAGGGATGAGAAATCCAGAAACGCGGATAACGGGCGGACGACCCTCAGAGAGATGGAGGTCTGAGGCTCCTTCTTTGGAAACAATTTCTACCAAGTCATTTAAAAGTTTCTCTTGAGGAACTGTCATATTATTTAGATTGAGCATCATCCACACCAAGATGACGCTCTAAATTAGCTATTTTGAACGCTTCTTCCACAACCTCCGATGGGATACTTGTGGCCTTTACGATATAGCCTTTGATTCCAAGAGTCTTGGCCTGTTCTATCTTGTCGCGGTCACTTTCGTTTGTAAGCATGATAATAGTAGCCTTCGGAGCCAAATTTTCTTTAGAGATTAGAGCCAGCAGCTCCAATCCGTCCATTGTAGGCATAATTATATCTAGGATGAGAATGTCCGGATTGGCACCATTCTTCAATTTAGAAAGTGCTTCTTCGGAACAGACAGCGAAGTCAACATCGGCGCCGGATTGTTTGAATTTCTTGCAGTACATCTCAAGCAAGAATTTGTCATCATCTACAAGAAGGACCGTATACTTTTTAGTCATACTTTATTATAGCGTATTAACTTCTTCAAATGGAATTATCCTCTGCATTGATTTGATTATAGCGTCTTCTTTCATAGTAAGCATACCCTTGGAGCGGACAACCTTCTCTAATTCAGGTTCGGCGACACCACCCAGTATGGCGGCTTCTATCTGCTTATCCATCTCGAACACTTCAAAGACGGCGATCCTGCCAGAGGTGCCATTGAGACATTCCGGCGTTGACTCTGTTTCATAAACTTCCTTGCCGAAAGGTATTGCTTTCTTAAACTCCGCTGGCAAGTCTTCAAACTGCTTGTCTATCATGAGCTTCAAAGAATCTTCAACAGCTAGGGGCTTGCCACCGCCGGGACAGAGCTTGCGCACAAGACGCTGAGCCATAACACAAGACAAGGTTGGAGCAATAAGATAAGGGTCCACACCCATATCTATAAGGCGCGGGATAACCCCGATAGCGTTATTGGTATGAATAGTGGAGAAGACCAAGTGACCGGTCAGTGCCGCCTGTATGGCGAGCTGGGCAGTTTCTTTGTCGCGTATCTCTCCGACCATGATGACATCCGGGTCTTGGCGCAAAGTGGTACGAAGACCTGTAGCAAAAGTGTAATCAATTTCAGGATGTATCTGGGATTGCGACACTCCATCAATTGAATACTCAACGGGGTCTTCCAAAGACAAAACATTTCTGTGTTCCCTATCGACCTCCTGAAGCATAGCGTAAAGGGTTGTGGTTTTCCCTGATCCGGTCGGACCAGAGATGAGCACCAATCCGTACGGACGCTGTAAGGCCTTGCGAATCATCTCGAGATTTCTTGAAGAAAATGCCAAGTCGTCAAGAGTCTTCAAACCTTGGGACTGGTCGAGAATTCTCATCACTATTTTTTCTCCGTGATAAGTCGGGAAGGTGGAGACGCGGAAATCAATCCTGCGGCCTTCTATCTTGGCGGAGAAGCGACCGTCTTGTGGCTTTCTCTTCTCATCCAAGCGCATACTAGAGAGAATCTTGACGCGTGCCACTACAGCGGAATGCACCTTGGATGGCAGAATCAGTGAGGTGTTCAACACACCATCAACGCGGAAGCGTACTTTGACATTCTCGCGCGTCGGCTCGATGTGGATATCCGAAGCCTTCCCTTCTGAAGCGTAGCTTAAGATGGTAGCCACGATTTTTGTAACTGGCGCGTCTTCCACGATCTTAGTCTGTTGACCCTCTCTCTCAATCTTAACTTTTTCTTCTATAGTAGCTTCAGCCGCTAAAGCGGAATCAAGTTCCGAAAGCACCTTGGTCACTTCGCCGGAAAGGCCTTGGTATTTTTCTAATGCGGACTTGAAATCGTCTTCGCTTATAAGATACAACTTGTACGGCATGCCTATGCGTGCCGAGATGAAGTTCAGCGCATCTCGAGCTTCCAAGTCAGAGGGGTTTATCGCTCCAACCTCAAGTACTCCATCTTTGACAGCCAAAGGCACTATCTTGTAATGGATAGCAGAATCTTGGGATATATATTCAAGCACCTTCCCCGATATATCTAGGCCAGTGAAGCTCCTAGTCGGGATAGTACTTTCTCCTTTACCAGAGGAAGTGACCATACTCTATTCTCGACCGATAGCATCAAAAGGATTTCTCCTGCCAACAGGTTGTACTGGGAGTGGTACAGTAAAATCTATCAAATACAAATAAGCCGGACTTGAAAAGAGTTCTTGGGACAAGACTGCTTTGGAAAGCTCCTTTGACATCTTAAGCAAATCCGCACCAAGCACGGAGGGTGAGGCTGTTGCCGGAGTGACAGTAGTACCGCCTGACTTGGAGAAAATATTATAGACGAGCATTGTGGCGACAAATATTACCACTATCATTATCGTCGTTTTATTTTTTACTAGAGCTTGCATATTTTTCTTTATTTAAGCCAATAGGTGACGGCCGCCAGACGGTATTCGTAAAGGCCCGTATCCGTCGCCCTAAAGGATACTGACTTTATATCCATGATGCGCAGGCTCCTCTCCAAGTCCAGAAGAAGCTTCATAAAATTGGCGTAATTGGATATAAAGCTGAATGATATCGTGACCTTTTCGTATGGTATTCCGTATTCCGGCAAAACAAGTTGGCCCATACTGTCGTTAATGTTGCTCTCCACCTGTACATTTTTAATAGAGATACCGTAATGCGAAGCAATGCTATCCAAATCAACGGCTAGATGCACCGTATCGACATTATTTGGCAAGACCTTACTCAACCGCTCTACCTGAGTTTTCGGTATTGTCTCGAAGCTCAGCAGAAGCTTGTCACGCGTCTCGGCAATAGAAGCTACATTATCAATAACATCTCGATATTCATCAGCGAGAGCTTGGCTTCCTGTCATATCGGCATATTGATGAGAAGTGAAGGTGTAGAAAAGGCCGATAGAGATGAGAATTAATACCAAAGAAGTTGATTTTGTCATATTAGTTGGTGGCTTGCGGTGAGCTGGTCGCCACTATGGGCACTGTAACTGGTATAATTGGAGATTTTTCTACAATCTTTTCATAAGAGAGAAGGTTGGCATCCACAGAAGTCTTGAGAGAGAAAACCACATTGCCTCTTTCATCTAGATTGAGATCAGAGAAAACAGGGTTCTTGAAGTAAGAGCTCTTATTGTAAAGCTCTGCCGCTTGAGCCAAAGACGTATATCCGCGAGCCTCGCCCTTTAACACCAGAGTCACCCCCTTATCGGTGGTAGTGTAATTGAACTCAAGATAACGGACAGATTGTGGAGTGGCATCTTCCAAGAAAGCAAACACGGGAGAAATGGTTCTGTGACGATAGATGAGCTCTTGGGTTGAGACGATGCGGTTGTTGAGACGCATCAGTTCTGAAACAATTTCCGGCGAGAGGGCCATCCGAGCACTCTCAAGTTCTTTGCCCATCTGAGTTATCTGGTAATTGAGAAAAAGCTTATACAAGAAGACTCCTCCAGCCGAAAGAGCCGAGATGGTAAAGACAAGCATAGCAAGAAACGAGAGGACATCCCCACGCCTCGCTCTGACTCCTAAATTATTGGTAGGGGTCTCTGTGATAGGACCTCTGGGTATAAAAGATGATTGAAATTTCGGTTCCATCCACCACAGATTATAAAGGAAAATAAGACATTCGGGAAATAAAAGTGTTCATAACTATCTAAAATAGAAAAGTGCCCGACGCTGTATTATAGACGACGGGCACTTATCATACGAAACGAGTCAGCCACAGGCACCCCTCACAACTCTACGGAATTTTTCTTGAGCTTAGATTTTCGGCTTCGAATGCGTTCTGCGAAGTCCGCAAAGATTCTGACTTGAGCGCCTACCAGGTATTCCTGGACTTGATTATATTGAGAAAGCCACTGCTCGGGCGAGAATTGACTACTTTCGCCATTCGCAAGGGCCCTGCCCTCAATAACCAAGAAATTCCTCCACCAAATTTCTTCAGCCACCTTTCATCACCCCCCCTCGTCAGTATGAATCTAGAACAATTTACCTTGTCTAGTTATAGCACTAAACCTGACTCTCAGCAAGCTTTCTCAATGCTAAGCCTACCGCCACAGCGAACTCCGGTCCAGTTTCTCTCAAAATATTGTCTAGGAAAGCCGGGGCCAAAACTTTATTGAAAGGCAGGCCCAATTCAACCTCAGTCTTTAAATTACTTTTAGCTAGATCTCTGATGCCCTTCAGAGACGCCCCGCCACCGACCAGAAGTGTTTTGTAAACTGCCTTGTTGTATTTCTCTTCGAAGGCCAATATAGAAGTATTTACTTCGGCAAAAATATAATCGAGAACCAGAGTGATGATTTCCGTCACGTTTTTATCATTCCCTGTGAGACCCGCTCCCCTCTTTTTGATCTCCGCTTCTTCCAGAGAAATGCTAAGCGACTTGGAGAGAGTGGAAGTTATATCTTGTGCGCCGCGATTGATGGTGTGTGACACACGGATAAGACCTCTCTCAACAATATAAATCTTGGTAGAAGCTGCACCCATGTCCATAACCAAGACTGGCTGGAGTGTTGCGTCCAGAACGGAGCGCATAGTGGAAAATATTTCTATCTCGAAAAATCCCGCTTCAAGCCCTGAGCTCGTGACAATGTCCTGATAGCGAGAGATAGTCTCCTTGTGTATAGCCACTACTAGTACATCTATTTTAGAAATCTTGGTCTGCGATGGCCCGATAGAAGTTTCTCCAAAATCTTGTGGTACTAGAGGAGTCTGTTCCGGATCATTTTTCGGTATCACAGACCAGTCAAGTATCACTTCATTGATGGGTACTGGGATGTAGCGACGAGCCTCAAGAGGTACCATAACGGAAAGTTGTTTTGATCCGACTTCCGGCATCTCAATAACTGACATAAGTGATGAGGAGAACGGGATGGAGATGCCACATTTCTTGGTCGTGACATTAACCTCCTTTTCCTTCATCAAGTCTCCTAAAGCGGCGGCAATCTTGTCTGTCGGAAGCTGCACTGCCTGGCCGATACCCACTCCGCCATAAGGGCCCAACGCAAGTTCACCGTAAGTCTCAAGAATCGCTTGGCCGTTCTTCCTTTTTATCTGGACGATTTTTATAGCTGAGGAACCTATATCAATGCCTAAAGCACGGGGTTCCTCTTTTTTAAAGAAAGTAGAAAATAGAGACATGTAACTTATAATATCACAATCACTTATGAGCCTTATCTCTTACATTAAAAACCTTGCAAATAATCTAACAGATTTTTTGTATCCCAAAAGCGCCAAAGTCTTAGAGCTGGAATCATTGTCTACTGACAAGCTTTGGGAACTTCTGCCGAAAAGCGTCACGCTAGAGGGGGGTGATATCATCGCCATATTTGATTACAGCCACTCTCTTGTCAAAGAAATAATTTGGGAGGTCAAATATAATGGCAACCGAGTGCTTGCTGACAAACTTGGAGAGATATTATACGACATTATCGTAGACGAGCTCGAAGAAAGAAATGTTTTTGAAAAAACCAGCACAGTTACACTTATGCCAATTCCCATCTCAGACAAACGACGATTTGAACGCGGCTGGAACCAGTCAGAGCTTATCGCCGACGCCGTCAAGGTCCGTGACAACGCTGGAAGATTTAAATATTTGCCGAGACAACTTGCCAAGCTCCGCCATACCGAAAGCCAGACCAAGACCGCAAACAAATCCGAACGCAAAGAAAATTTGAGAAATTCAATGAAAGTGCTTAACCCCCTCTCCGTACAAGACAAGTATGTGGTACTCATCGATGATGTAGTCACCACGTGCTCAACCTTTGCCGAAGCCCGACGCGCTCTGAAAGTCGCGGGTGCAAAAAGAGTAATGTGTTTCGCTATTGCACATTAAGCACAGAGCAAATATAAGGAGAAAGTCTAATGAAGAACTATCTAGTTCGAAGCAAGGTGTTGACCTTGATGATACCTTTGGCATTGTAGATAGCCCATTCAGAACCGGCGACTTGAGTTTGGGGAAGTAGAAATCCGGTAACAGCAATAGTATCTTCGGCCTTGAGGTCGGTATTGGCGTCTTGGATGCGACTGATATCGAGTGCGTAGAAAGAACCATCGTGAGACCTCACTCCGAGAGTACAGTTTTCTTTCGGAATGGTGCCATCTTTAAGAGGCAGGCAACTGAAGTTCCCTGTTACAGTACTCATACTATCTATCCCCTTATTAAGAATCTTGTCCCAACCTTTAGATAAGAGGAGTCCGAATACAACAACTGCCAAAACCACCACCAACCCTACCGCATTCCTGCGGAAAAACCCCTGATTCTCTAAATCATTCATGACTATCATTATAAACTACCATAAGTTTTTAGCAAACTTGGCGGTAAAACCGTATCCATTGTGCGAACTTTTTTGAACAAAGCCCTGACCGTACTACACAGACCTTACCTGTGGGCCAACTACGGATCGCAAGGACCGTTCTTGCGATCTCCCAGATTCCCCTAGGTCCTTCCTAGGGGAATCTGTACAGAACAGATCACGGCTGAGTTCAAGAAGTGGCCACTTGGAAAAGTATTACTTTAAGTCGAAGAGAAAAAACCTATTACTGAAAATGTTGGAATAGCAGCAGCCTTCGGTGCAGCTTTACCTGTAGCAGCTACGGATAATGATTTGGGTTATGGGAAACAAAAGTTGATGTCCCTTAAAGATTTTTATGCTATGAAGTACCCAACCGAGGCAGAATATACTAAGATACTTAGAGCAGAAGCAAGTCCTGACATGTTCAAAGGTGGTAAATATGCCATAGCCAGTGTGGAAGGGCTTAGAAAGCTCAAAAGTAAGACTACGAAATAAAAGATAATTTTGAAGGGTTAAAAGGGAAAGGCTTAAGGGGATTGGTAGGTGGTGTAGAGTATTTTGTTGGGAATATAAAATTGATAGAAGATTTAAAAATTAATTTTGATAAATCCCAGTTGGAAATTTATACAGAACAAGGCAAGACAC
>SICR01000009.1 GCA_009691335.1 Candidatus Zambryskiibacteriota bacterium | reverse complement strand
GAGAAAAAATTTCCATTGTAAACTGACTCCTGACTTTGTCTCTGGCGGCTTGCCCCATCGTTTTAGCCTTCTCGGGGTTATTCCAAAGTGTTTTTATAGCTTCTTTAAGCTCTGCCACGTTATAGGGAGAAACAATGAGACCGTCCTTACCCTCCTCAAAGTAGCCCATAAGTGTGGCTCTAGCCGTCGTAATAACAGCTTTAGCATACGACATTGACTCTAAAAGAGAATACTGACCAGAACAGTCAGAACCAGCCATTTTCTCTTCTGGGGTAGTGGTGATCACTACAAACTCAGCACCCTTAGCAAACGGCGGCGTTTCGGTCCTCTTCAAGTAAAGCACTTCTACATTCGGTGGCAACTTTCCGACATCTTTTAGATTTCTTGGCAGCGCGGCAATTATAAGTTTAACTGGCAGATCTCTCACTGCCTCAATCAAAGTCTTGTAGTCTCGCCCGACATCACGTCCAGAACTAAAGATATAACGTCCCGAAATTTCTGACACTCTTGTGTCCTTATCGTAGAAGTCGTAATCAATACCGTAAGGTACGTAATAATTTCTCTCATCTGGGAAACCAATACTTCTCAAAAAATCTTGTTGCGCTAAGGACGGTGAGATAATAGCATCCGCTGAAAAAACTGATTTTTTTATGATCCAGCTTTTCAAACCTCGCCTGTTTCGCTTTAACAGATTAGACAGGTAGGTGTTATAAATCACCCATTTTGGTTTTTTAAAACGGAGGACATACTTAATAATAAATAGAGTGAGAATACCTGAACCAGAAAAGATAATGTCATATGAATGGAGTCGGAATAAAACCGGTAGTTGAGTCAGGTTGAAAGAGATTTTCCGCAAGAATTCAGTTAACCAATTTTCCAAG
Source organism: Candidatus Zambryskiibacteriota bacterium (assembly GCA_009691335.1). GTDB lineage: Bacteria > Patescibacteriota > Minisyncoccia > Phycocordibacterales > Zambryskibacteraceae > UBA5004. Next base: position 20,378 of record SICR01000009.1, on the reverse strand, counting down.
AAAGTCGCCTCAATCCCGTAGTCAGCCATGTGGTTTAGACCGACAAGGTGTATATCTGAAGCTTTGCCCTTTTTGTATTCTTCATAGAACTTCCGCCTCGAACCTGCAAATAAATAAAGTACGCGGAGATTCATAGTCATTTTGTCATATCAATGATTCCTTACTATGACTAATGACATATTTAACTTTTCTTTTTGATAATTCTGTTCCAACCAGCTCAACTATGGCTGGACTTCTAAACTCCCCAGCTGAACAACATATTGCAACACGTATATTCTCATCTGGAAAAAGGAGGCCGTAAAATTCAATCATTTCTGATATATGCATTATTATAGTTTCAACTCCTTCTTGGTTTTTCATAAACTCTATTATTTTTTTCTTTCTTTCGCCTCTATCTTGGCAGTCTCTTATTTCTTTTTCTCTCCAAGGATTTTTGAAATATGAGACATCGAATTTGAAATTAGCATGAGGACTTCCATATTTATGCCCCCAAGACATTAGAGTTATCATATTTAGAAAATTATATTTCTCTTTTTAATTTATCCGTAAGCGCCCTTAGACTGTGCTCTTCTATTTTAAGGTTTTGCATATCTGGATTTCTTACTTCGAGTTTAGCTCCACAGGCTACAGCTTCAAATATTGTCTTATCGTAGCTTCCCTTCGGAGTAAAGTTAGCATAAATCTCGTGTGTCTGGTAGAGCCTTCTAGCTTCTTCTTGATTGACTGGTCCAACGTATTTAACTTCCGGAGCGAGAGTTCTTAAAACTTTTTCTCCATACTCTCTGTCTTCCTCTAGTATCGGCCCGGCGATAGTTGCCTTGTAATTTTTATTTTTTACCCACTCTATAAATTCCAAAACTTTTTTAACCGGGGAAATACGACCTAAAAACAATACTGAATTTGGCTCCCTAGTAACAGATGAGTCAGATTTGAAGAATTCTATATCTATGCCTACCGGCATCTGGACTGATTTCTGAAATTGCGCTGTATAAGAAGACGGCGAGGTGTAGAAAACTTTGTGGGATAACCAGACGGCTAGTCTGGTTAAAAAGTTCCCCTTAGCGTGATTTCGCCAGAGATAAATTTTCTTGCCCATGAGGCGCCAAATATCTCCCGCCAAAAGCACGTATTCTTGGTTCATGTGGACAAAGACGGCATCGTAATTATCTCTCTCACTCCAGATGTATTGATAAAATCTCAAAATATACTTTACTTTGGCTAACATCCGATGTTGACCACTCTGCTCCTTGCCAAGAGACAAAACTTTAATGCCTGGTAAATTATATTCACCCTTTTGTAAACATATAACCGTAACTCTTTCAAAATTCTTGGCAAATTCCTCAAGCCATCGGTGAAAAAACCCTAAAATAGGGTCATTTTTATCCACCTTTTGAGTGACTATTAAAAGCTTCATGCTTGGATTTTTTGAGACAGCTTTGCCCACCCGTCTTTCATTCGCGCCAAATATTCCTCCTTGGAAATAAGCTTTGCATCGAGAGTGCGCTTGAGATTTATCTTCAAATTTTCGCGCTTGAAATTATTCTCAAGTAAATCCACTATCCCGCTGGCAAACAGGTCTACTCTATCCGCAGGATAGACATAAGCGTCCCTACCGTGCTCAAGCTCAGAGGCGATACCAACCGGTGTCGTAACTACGGGAAGTCCCGAGAGTCCCGCTTCTACGAGAGAGAGCCCATAGCCTTCAAACAAAGAAGTTTGGATGAAGACATTGGCCGTCTTATAAAACGATGCTAGCTCATTCTGCCAGCCGAGAAATATAACTGCTGCCTCCAAGTTCAACGACTTCGCCATAGATTTGAGCTTGCCTTCTTCGTTTCCATCTCCTACTACAACCATACCGGTATCAGGAAATCTCTGTCGTACCAGAGAGAGGACTCGTAATGCCATACCAAGATTCTTCTCTGGCGCAAGGCGAGAAACAGCAAGCATTATGAAGTGCCATGGATAGCGACTGTGAATGTCAAACTTCATCAGAGCATTTTCAATTTTCTCTTTGTCTATATATATAGGTAAGACGTAAATATTGGCGTTTGGTTTGATATTCAATATTCTAGATTTGAGATTCTCACTCACTACCCTTATCGCATCCGCATTTCTAATAATTTTACCGGCAAAAAACTTACGCACCTTATTCTGAAAGCCGGAAAAATATGGTGAGAATGGGTCAGTGTGAAGCTGGACTTCAAGCGGAAGACGCCATTTGTTCTTGACCTTCAATGCCACCCAGCCACATTCAAAAGGATCCTGAGCAGTGATGACCGATTTACCACGCACGAACTTCTTATCGAAAACCACTTTCTTCCCTATCCTTGCCGCATCAAGAGGACGGAGAAAGTTGATAGAAGAGTTTGTGGGATAGACCCAGACATTTTTGCCAAGCTGTGTATCCTTAAGCTCGTGGGAACTGTCTGACAAAAGGACTATATGCAGTTCTTCTACGAGATCCCCGTATTCCTTAATCCTCTTTGAAACAGAGCTTTCTGAAGCAAGAATGTTTCTATCACTTGAGAGCATTAGGACCTTTAATTCTTTTGAATCCATATTATTGAGATTTTTTATTAAAAAGGCCCATTATAAAATCCTTGTTCATCCTCAAATTATCATCCCAACTTGATCTGTGATTTAATCTACCTACCTCTTGAACCATCTTTTCATAATGGGATGGCTCCAATAGTGTCTGTATCTTATTCTTTAGTTCATCCTCATCCTTGGGATCAAACAGGAAATCCTCTGATACGCTAAATGGTAAGCCGTGTTCTCTACTAATGAGAAAGGGCTTCCCCAGTGCAATACCTTGAAGCACGTAATTGGGGTTAAATTCGGTAAGCGCTGGAGCGATTACAAACAAACATTCGGCTGTCTTATGAAGCACCTCCTCTAAGGATACCACCCCGGCGAAGACTACATTATTTTCAATCTTCAACTCACGCGTCAACTTCTTCAAATTATTTTCTTCCGGCCCATTACCCATAATCACAAACCTGAGCTCTGGATTGTTTGGAAATATTTCTGACAAGATATGTAGAACAAATGCCAGATTCTTATATTTCGTAAGCCGACTGGCAAAGATAATGGTACTGCCTTTCTTGGTAACTAGATCACCAACTTCAGGTGTCGGATTCTCCAGAAGCTTAACTTTGTGATTTGAAATACCATAATAATGCGTATAAAGTTCAATCATTATAGGCGAAGTGGTGACGACCAAATCGGCATGCTTCATAAGCCATCTAGCCATACGGAAACTTAGCCTGTGGAGATGAAGCCCTTTCTCATACCACTCTTTCATAGAAAGATCCGTCTCCTCTGTCTCTCTCTCCCATACCACATCTCCTCCAATGCGAACCATAAACTTTCTTCCAAATATTCGCGCGGCTATCAATGCCGGGATACCAGAACCCAACGCATCATGCGCATAGACCACGTCATAAAAAGGGACCTCTGCCAGCAGAGCAAGAAAATATAAAGAATGCCGTATCCCCTTCGGCCAATGACGATAACGAGAGGAAGTCACTAGCCCCGTCTTCATTCCCAGCTTCCGGAATCCTTCAAACTGCGCCTTGGCATGCACTGCCGGTCCGCCAGCGTCAGGAGGATATATTCCTGCTGCTATGAGAATCTTCATTGTTTTTTTCTGTCCTCAAACCACTCAACAGTCTTTTTAAGACCAGTTGCAAAATTTACCTTTGGCTCGTAACCGAACCATTCTTTGGCTTTGCTGATATCAGCGTGCGTATGAGCCACATCGCCAGCTCTTGCTGGTCTTTTTTCCAGCTCAATCTCCTTACCGGTATATTCTTCAATCATCAGCTTAATCTCATTTACCGTTTTTCTTTCGCTATGAGCAATATTAAAGACCTCTCCTTTAAAGCCCTTTTCGTTCTGCATGGCAAGAATATTGGCCAGTACTACATTATCAACATAGCAGAAATCTCTGGACTGAGAGCCGTCTCCTTCTATAAACGCCTTTTTAGCTTCTGGAAAATAGAGGGCCTCCAACCACGCTGAAATGACTGTCGAGTATGCCGAGTCTCCATACTGCCCGGGACCGTATACGTTAAAGTATCGCAGACAAACTGTATCCAAACCATAGAGCTCGCTGAATACTTTGGCAAATATTTCATCGCAAAACTTCTGGGCTGCATAAGGGGACTTTGGATCTGGGGCATTCTCGCTTTCTTTGGTCGGCAAGATCTTTGCTCCTCCATACACCGAAGAAGATGAGGACAAGATAACGCGCTTAACGCCATGGTCTTTAGCGGTCTTGAGAATGGCAACAGTACCGGTCACATTGGCATGTGTGGTTTCCACGGGGTGCTGGACAGAATAAGATACGCGGGGTATGGCTGCAAAGTGGAAGACGTATTCCGGCTTGTGTGCGGAAAAAATTTTCTCCAAAAGAACGGAGTCCACGATGGACCCTTCATATAAAATGACTTCTTTCGGAACAGCATCCTTCCGACCACTGGACAAGTCGTCCAAGCCGACAATCTCGGCTTGAGGGAACTTATCTCTGAATTGAGTGGCGAAATTTGAACCAATGAAGCCCGCTACGCCTGTGATCAAGATCTTCATAGTTTATCAAATATTCTACTCTTCATATCCTCGGCAATCAAATCCCAATCATATCTGTCCTGGACCATGCGCTTGGCGGCTATCGTGAGCTTATCGCGAAGCACTCTGTCAGAAACAAGCTTTTGCACCTGGAAGGATATAAGACGAGGACTTTTAGTCTCCACAAATAACCCAGTCTCACCATCTTTCAGAAAATCTGGTATGCCTCCGACAGGCGTGGCAATGACCGGAAGTCCAGCAGCCATACCTTCAAGGAACGAGATGCCCTGCCCTTCTGAGAGAGAGGGGCGGATGAAAATGTCGCAGGCCTTGAATTGCTTTGGCAAATCTTTTTCTGAATAATCAAATAATTTCACTCTTTCGCTGACATTTCGTTCTTTTGCCAGATTCTCCAGCATTTTCTTATCTGGGCCGAAACCGAAATTAACAAATTTAAAATTATGGGGCAGAAGAGCAATGGCACGGATGACATCATCAAGAGCATTCTTATTCACCAACCGGGAACTTGAGGTAAGGATGATGTCTTCCGAACTCATCCCCCATTCATGTCTTAAGGCATTTCTCCCCTCTGGAGTTAAATAAATTTCAAACTTTTTAACATCTACACCATTTGGTATTACTTCCACTTCCCCCTTATACCCCATCTTTTTCGCCCATCCTGCCAAAAAGTTTGAGATTGCTTGAACTCTGTAAGCATGCCTGAATCCATAAGCAAGTAGTGGTTTGAAAAATATAATGCGCAAGCGGTTAAAGACGTGAGTGAATGGGTCACCGTCTTGGAGAGTCAGGATGTAAGGAACTTTCTTGCCAAATATTCGTAGCAGTGCAACCGGAAACACCATATAAGTCATCATGGACCAATAGGCGTCGTACTTACGCTTAGAGGCGAAAAGGATTGCTTGGGGTATAAAAATGATTTTGCTCAAATAGCCGAATCCTCCTCCTATTCTATGAACATTGACACCAAGAAGACGCTCAAACTTCGGGTGAGATCTGTTGAAACGTAAGGTGACCAAATCAAATTGGATTTCTTCATGAGGAATACGCAAGGTAAGTTCCTTTATGGCCATTTCTGCTCCACCACCGAGAGGATAATATGAGAGGGAGAAAATGAGTACGCGCATTATTTGTGGTGAATTTGTTGAATCATTCTACTCCAAGCATTTTCTTCAATTCTTCCGGATTAGGCCCATCAGTTTTAGCATGTGGTGAAGATGTAATATGAGAATTCTCATCTTGTCGTAACCCGCTTACGGGTAAAGAAGAAGGATTCACTTGTTCCGCCGTAACTTGTTTGCGCTCTCCTATCACGGATTGCAATGCTTCGCGCAAAGCCGAGACATTCTTGACATCTGGCTTCCTCTGATTGTTATATTTATTTTTGAGAGTCTCTAGAGAAATTTTGGGAACTGACTTTAGTATTGGTGCAGGCATAGGCGGAGAAACAGGTTCTACCTGAACTTTGTCTAAGGAAGTTACTGGAGTTTCTTTCTTGGGATAAAGGATTTTCTTTTCTACTACCACCTTGCTTTCATCGTGCCAGTCTATGATAGCCTTCTCAACCTCGCTCTTGGTTTTAGCAAAAGTTCCCCTAGAGTGAGCAATTATCTCGTTTACATAAGAGACTGGTGGGAGAGCTATTGGTGGCATAGTGGTAGCGGAGAATGGTTGGGAGCTGACAGAGTCTATCATGAGCTTGAGATAGATTTGACGAAGGCCGAGATTTACCAAGTCTTCTGCGGTAAATACTGGGGCAAATTCCTTTTCCAGAACTTCCGCGTCATAAGCGCCTACGCGGAAGATAATCATAGTACCCACGTTGCCGAATACGGCGTCTCGCACCTCTTCTTCCATCTGCTCTATATACTGATGCGCCATGGTTAGATTCAATTTGTATTTTCTAGCCTCGGACAAAATATCTGCGAAAGATTTATCCGCGAAAGATTGGAACTCGTCCACAAAAAGATAGAAGGGTGGTAGTTTAGAAAGAGAAGCAGCACTCTCATCAGCACGACTCATCGCTGCTAGATAAATTTTTGTCACAAGCATGGAGCCCAAGAGGCGCGCATTGCCCTCGCCCACTCTACCTTTAGAGAGATTTACTATCAAGATTTTCTTCTCATCCATAATTTGACGGAAGTCGAAACTAGATTTCGGCTGGCCAATGATATTCCTGATCAAAGGGTTAGATGTGAACTGACCTATTTTGTTCTGAATAGCAGGAATAGCTTCCGCCGCGAATCTTTCTGTATATCCTGCATATTCTTGTGTCCAATACGTTTTTACAGAAGGGTCCGTGATGTTGTCTATCACTTTCTTGCGATATGTTTTGTCCGAAAGCATTTTGTTTATACCCAACATGGTTGAGCCCGGATACTCTAGGAGAGCGAGAATTGTATTCTGCAATATATACTGCATTCTGTCTGAAAAGGTCTCTTCGCCGAAGAGCTTCATAAAAGCGCTCATCAAACCACTGACAACTAGATGGCGTCTTTCCGCGCCCACATCCTCCATTACATTAAAAGCGATTGGGAAATCTATGTCGAACGGGGCAAAATAGATGACATCTTTGATACGCTCTTTAGGCACATGCTCAAGAAGCTTCTCGACCGTGCCACCATGCGGATCTATGAAGGCCACACCATTACCATTCTGGATATCCTGGATAGCCATATTCTCGAGAAGGACAGACTTGCCCATGCCGGTCTTGCCTATGACATAGATATGCTTACTGCGGTCGGCAGATTTTATGCCGAATTTCTTATGCTCGTGCCGTGAGTCCGTCTCGGCAAAATAGGTTACTTTATTATGATCATCCATCCGGTTACTGAAATTTTAATCTGCTAAATTCTTCTTTTTGCTATATAAATACTCTTTTAGCCGTCTTTTCAACAAACTTCGACATTTGCTTGTCTTAAGATAACCTTCCCTTCGCCTCGCGTCCTCTCCGCTAAGAGATGCTTCATAGTATATCAATTTCCACGGACGATATCTTTTTGTAGAAGAATTTAGCCCTTGATTATGTTCATCTACCCTTTTCTTTAAATCGCCAGTATAACCAGTGTATAATTCACCTTCTTTACTCTCTAACACATAGGCATAGAACATAATCGGATTAAAATTCTAGTACCGGATCCATGATACGAATTATAGCGAATTTGATTGAATGATACGAATGGTATTAAGGAAGGTTGAAGCTTGCGTATGTGATTTCATCTTGATTTACATCACACTATTTTTGTATTTGCAAATACATTATAAGCCCGCTATAGCTTTTTTATAATGTATTTAAGTTAATTAGAATGAAATGTATTTTGATTAATTAGAAATTATATTAATTTGGAAGCAAGGCTTCTACGCTATACTTGTTCGCGGCTGACCACAACATCCAACTGGTTAAACCTGAATCGTATGTGGCTTGTATTTGAGCCTGTATCTTGTCAGGACCGTAAATGGCTCCAAGACTGAAATCTTGAAGCCACGGACGCAGTTTCGAAGGAGTTGAAGTAGCTAAGCCGTTTGAAATATTTAAAATTTCTTCCCTTCTCTTACCTTCCGACATGGCGAGTTTAATCACATTATAAGGATGCTCAGCAGGGTTCTCAAGACCGTTCCATGTCGCGGGATAATGCGACGGGTACACCATCGGCGCAATGTAGTCGAAGTAAGGCAAGGCCTTCTCCAACACTTGGCCTATGCCCATGTCGCTTGTAATGGTGGTAGTCATACCAAACAGATCTGCAGAAATCACAGGTACCTGCCCTGAATTTTTTGAAGGGTCCTTCATATTGTCATAGAGATATGAGAAGAAACTCTCAAGCATTTCTGACTTACTAAGCGTAGTGGTTGCTTGTCCTGAGCTTGTCGAAGCAGTCCATGTGTAATTTACATCCTTCATATTCCCGTCCGATGGATAGCGTATATAATCATAATTAAGCTCGTCAAAACCAAGGGCGTAAGATGCTTTAGAAATCTGTACGATATAGTCCCAATAAGGTTTGGCGCCAACATCAATAAACGAAAGACCTTTATGATCTTTCCAAACTCCGCCGGTACTTAATGACTTCACCGCAAGTTCTGGGAAAAGTGCCGCATAAAATGAATCTTGGAAAACGGAGACACGCCCGATGACATATATGCCATCTTCATGGAGCTCTCTTATAAAATCTTTCAAATCCGAAACTACACAACCCTTGCTTACATTGTTTGCTTGCCCTGCGAAGTCTTGACGAAGTATAGGGAAAGAAATTGTGCCAGTGTAATCCTTTATATCTATAACAATGGCATTTAATTCCGAGGAATCTACAAGGGCTTTCAAACTATCTCGACGGCTTAGAGTAGCAGCAACGCAAGCTGTCATATAGATAGCCTTAAGAGGGGTCGGAGTTGCTAAATGTATTACCGGAGGCTCCGCATCTACTATGTTTAAGGAACGCTCACTCTCACCGTAAGTTACCGCACTGTAACTGGTCTGGAGAAGATAAGGAACGACAAAGTTTGTGGAGAAAATAATAAGGAGGAGTCCTCCTCCAAACCATAACGAAGCACTCAAAAACCTTCGCATTACAGTGTCGGTTCTTCTAAATTATTATCAGTAAGAGGCGGAGTGACAGTCTTCCTCGCTTGGCGCATTTGGGCTTTAGCTTTAAGCATGAGCTTCTTATCTATAGTGGACCACACAGAGAGAAGCACTATCGCGAGTCCTGAAAGAATTTGGAAAAAAGATTCCCATGAGCGGGGAAACCCAAGAACTGGCAGAAGGGCGATGAGTACTCCGAGAACTAGAATTATCCTGTTTTTTGGCATTTTAAATATTATACACTCCCTTCAAGATCTCAGCATCTTTTCCGCTTTCTTGAAGCAGAGAGATGTTCTTATCGCGTATGGATTCTAGAACTTTCAACCCCTTTTCATCCTTAATTTGGTTTTTATAGAATTGGAGAAGGGCCTCGAAGTCCTTGGGGAAACAATGCCCTCCTGCGCCGCGACCGCCTTCGTTAGAAACTCCGGAAGCATGCACGGGTATCATATGGCTCTTGCCAATACGGGAATCCCCGCTTACTGCCTCTGCGATCTTCCCCCAATCAGCACCCATGCTTTGAGCCAAGTCATACATTAGGTTCATAAATATTACTTTGGTATAAAGAAAGTTATTTCCAACATACTTTACAAGTTCAGTTTCTTTGGACAGAAGGATTTTGGTATAAGGAGCGGCAGGCAAGACTGAAAGGACGCTCTCTGCTTTCGCTCGAAATTCTCTAGTGTCTTTTGGAATACCGATGAGGTTTCTCTCAGGATTCTTTGTATCTTCCTTGGCAGTAATTTCGCGCAGAAATTCCGGAGAATGCAGGACAAAAATTTCCGGATTTTCTCTCTGTACAGATTCTGTCGTGCCAGGGAGAATAGTAGATTTGATAACTAAAATTTTGCCGGAACCAACCAGCTTGGCTGACTTTTGCAAAATCGAATCATCGAAGACCTCTGGCGTAGTGGGAGTCGGCACGGCCATAAAGACAATGTCGCAGGTCTTTATTAACTCTTTGTTGCCTGCATATTCAGGCTCCAGAGAATAGCGCACGATCTCAAATTCCCGCTCGGCAAAGTCGGTAGCCATATTCTTGCCTACAAAACCTTGTCCTATAAACCCAATTTTCAGCTTTTGCATTGGTGGCATTATACCAGATTGTTTAAACCTAGCTTTTTTGTTATTCTGGGCTCGATTGCGCGCATAGCTCAGTTGGTAGAGCATTCGACTGATACTCGAAAGGTCCTTGGTTCGAGCCCAAGTACGCGCACCAGATGGATAATATAAAGTACAAAGGAAAGATGTTTGAGATCTTTGACCGAGAAATAGAGAGGGAGGGGAAGAGAAAACTTACGGTCGAGATAGCTCGACGATCACCAGGAACTCGCCTGATTATAGCCAAAGGCAACAAAATTCTTTTAACTAAAGAGTACCGTCATGAAATTGGGGAGTATGATTTCCGACTACCCGGAGGCAAGGTTTATGAATCTCTTGAAGAATACAATGCTGCCCTAGAATCAGATGCCAATATTATGGAAGCAGCTAAATCCGGAGCAATCAAAGAAGCTTGGGAAGAAGCCGGTATTAAAACAAGGGACGTTACTTTTTTACAAAAATCTATCTGCGGTATGACCATTGTATGGGAATTATTTTATTTTCTCGTGAACAACTTTGATGAAGATGTTCAGCACCTCGAGGAAGATGAGGATATTCAAGTTGAATGGATTGACAGAGATAAAGCCAGAGAAATGTGTTTAAACGGAAGTATGAAAGAAGAGAGGAGTGCTCTGGTTTTATTAAAATACTTAGAGAATAGATTTTAACCACAAGAAAGCCGCCCGGGTGGGCGGCTTTCTATATATCGTTCTCTATTTTGTTCCGTTCAGGACTTTCCCCTTGGTCAACCACTTTTAGGACTGTGGTGGTGTCCATTGTGTGCGCAATTGCTGCACGCAATATCGACATCGTTCATCTTGGCTTGGCCAAGAATTTTCAAATTGAATTACTCCACGAGCAGCTTCCGCTACCCGTGCCTTGTTACGACTTAGTCCTTGTCGTTGAGTTTACCGTAGGCTCACATAAGTGAGATTTCGAGCACTCCCAACTTCCCTGACTTGACGGGCGGTGAGTACAAGACTTGAGAACGTATTCACCGCGGTATAGCTGACCCGCGATTACTAGCAATTCCAACTTCATGGGGTCGAGTTTCAGCCCCCAATCCGAACTGACGCACCTTTTCTTAGGATTAGCTCAGCCTTACGGCGTCGCGACCCGTTGTAGATGCGATTGTATTATGCGTGTAGCCCAAGACATCAAGGGACATGCTGACCTGGCGTCATCCTCGCCTTCCTCTCCGGTTTAAATTTTCGATTGGGTCTTTAGGGTCAGACCTTTAGGGATCCCAAGGTCTGACCTTGGGTATCCTCGAAAACTTAAACCGGAGCAGTCTCGCCAGACACTTGTAACTGGCAACGAGGGTTGCGTTCGTTACCCCACTTAAGGGAACAATTCAAATCACGAACTGACGACGGCCATGCATCACCTGTCCCACCGTTCTTGCGAAAGAATAATATTTCTACTATTCGTCGTTGGGATTTCTAGTCTTGGTAAGGTTCTTCGTTTGTCATCGAATTAAACCGCATAATCCACTGCTTGTGCAAGTCCCCGTCTATTCCTTTGAGTTTTAGCCTTGCGGCCGTACTACCCAGGCGGTCGATTTAACGCGTTTGCTACGCCTCGGAGGGGGTCGATTCCCCCCAAAGCTAATCGACATCGTTTAGGGCGTGGACTACCGGGGTATCTAATCCCGTTCGCTACCCACGCTTTCGTGTTTCAGCGTCAGAAGTGCGCCAGTGAATTGCCTTCGCTTTTGGTGTTCCCCATGATATCAACGGATTTCACCCCTACTCCATGAGTTCCATTCACCCCTCGCACCCTCTAGTCTGGCCGTTTCCACTGCAAGTCTTGGGTTGAGCCCAAGATTTTAACAGAAGACTAACCAAACCGCCTACACACCCTTTACGCCCAATGATTCCGGATAACGCTTGGGGTACTCGTATTACCGCTGCTGCTGGCACGAGTTTAGCAACCCCTTATTCTTGAAGTACTAGCAATGCAGTGATAAATCACTACACTTTCTCCTTCACAAAAGATGTTTACGTCCCAGAGGGACTTCATCCATCACGCGGCGTCGCTCCGTCAGACTTTCGTCCATTGCGGAAGGTTCTTGACTGCGGCCACCCGTAGGTGTATGGACCGTATCTCAGTTCCATCGTTGGGGGTCACCCTCTCAGGTCCCCTAGCCGTCATAGCCTTGGTAGGCCATTACCCTACCAACTAGCTGATAGCCCGCAGGCCCTTCCTCAAGCGAATTGCTTCTTTACTCTTACGAGACTATCAGGTATTAGTCCACCTTTCGGTGAATTATTCCTGACTCGAGGGGAGGTACCTACGTGTTACTAACTCGTCTGCCACTAACATTACGGCGCCTTTGACCTTGATGTAATCGCAATCATCAGCAATTGTAATATCCGTTTGACTTGCATGCCTTAACCACGCCGCCAGCGTTCATCCTGAGCTAGGATCAAACTCTAATTTTAATCGCGTTGCGATTAAAATTAATTAATCGCTTCGTGAGTTGAACGGAACAAAAGAGAAAACGATAAGTTTTCACTTCTGCCTCGCACAGAGTTTAATCCTGCTCAATGCCACACCTCTTGTTGCTATTGGGAGATGTGACCAGAATTCATTATTTAAGAATGTTTCTTGAGACTTGCTTATATTCTCAAGTATTCAATTATCAATGTGCCATTGCTTCGGATTCGCTCGAGCTCTGTGTAAGTAAACTTCCATATTCTCTCGCTACCCGAAGTCAAAGATCCCGTCTCAACGACAGGTTTTAAATGTAGTTAAGACGTGGGGATAAGTATACCTATTCTCCTTTTCTTTGCAAGTCTTATTTCCTACCCACTCTACTACCCACCTTAACCCCATTTTTTACTATCAGATTTACCACGATACATCGTTATATATCACTACAAATCATCTACGTCGATATTGTCCTATAGACAGTAGATAACGTATGTAAATTTATGCTCAGTTGCACCTAGTGACGTACTTGGAAGTTGAACCGCCAAGTAGCTCTATCACGCTTAGTTATAACTATTTAGCTGTCGAGCATCTGAGTGGTTATTTCTTCTGCAATCTTGCGAAGGTGACTAAGAGTGGAGAAGCGACGAAGATGGATGAATAAGTTCCAGCGATAAGTCCGACGATGAGTAGAAGAGCGAAGTGGGCTGTAGCTGTGGAGCCGTAAATATAAAGCGCCGTAAGAGTTATAAGTATGGTGAGTGAAGTATTGACAGAACGGCCGAAAGTTTGCTGTACCGACTTCCCTACTGTGGTTTCAAAATCTTCCTTCTGATTGGTCTCTCGATTGACTCTCAGGTTCTCGCGCACACGGTCGAACACCACAATAGTGTCGTGCACCGAATAGCCAAGAACAGCAAGCAAACCAGTAACAAACAACAGGTCAAGTTCCAATCCTACTACGTGACCAAGATAGACAAAGACTCCAGTGGGAATGATGACGTCGTGCGCCAAAGCGATAATGGTGGCTAGTCCATATTTCCAAGAACTAACTGGTTCCGAAACTCTGCGGAAAGCGAAGGTGACGAAAAGCACTATCATAATTACTACCACCACGATTGCCTTCATGGCCTTGCTCTGAAGCTCAGCGCCCGCTACTGGGCCTATGGTGTTCTGTCTCTCAATCGTGCTTAGTTGTCCAACAGCTAAGTCGCGTTGAAGAGATTGATTTTCCACCTTGGTCAATTCTCTGGTACGAATTATGTAATTAGTCTCTCCGGAAGGTCGGATAGAGAAGCCCCCAATACCAATCTTGGAAATAACCGCTTCGAGCTCAGCTTGTACAGGTCTTACCTGTGCATACCTTACTTCTGTAATTCTTCCTCCCTTAAAATCGATAGATAGATTGAATCCGTACGCCCAAATAGCCAAAATAGAAAGAGCGAACAGAATCCCAGAAAGTGCGAACCATATTTTCCTGTATTTTACGACAAACATTTTACTTGTGGTGAGTTAATCGAATCATTTCAAATGGAAGCCATTACTGAATAAAAATCTCTTGAATCCATTATCCTTCTTCGGAGCAATGGCGGACAGGAATGTTCTCGAGACCGTAATAGCAGTAAACATTGATATAAGCACTCCGATCCCGAGAGTAAGCGCAAATCCCTTGACCGCAGAAGTTCCAAGCCAGAAGAGCACTACCGCAGTAATGATAGATGAGATATTGGAGTCTCGGATAGAAAGCCATGCGCGGCGGAAACCTTCGTGTAAGGCTTCATGGATAGACTTTCCCTTCTTCAACTCTTCTTTAGTGCGCTCAAAGATAAGCACGTTGGCATCTACCGCCATGCCGATAGAGAGGATGAATCCTGCCATGCCAGCTGCCGTCAGTGTCACTGGCACAAGCTTGAAGACCGAAAGTGAAAGGACGATATAGAAACAAAGCGCGATTACCGATATGACTCCCGGCAATCTGTACCAGAGAATAAGAAAAGTTGAGAGTGCAACAATGCCCATAAATCCAGCATGTAGTCCTGCGGCCAAGGCCTTCTCCCCTAGAGAAGCTCCGATAGTCTGTGAAGTGGCAAGCTCGATAGGCACCGGCAATGCTCCATAGTTAAGATTTCTTACCAAAGACTTGACTTCATCAGGGGTAAAGGTACCGCTTATCTGGGCCTTACCATCTCGTATCTCTTCTTGGATGACTGGTGCGGATATAAGGTTGCCATCGAGAATTATGGCAAGCACCTCTCCCTTATGCTCGCTGGTCAAGATTGCAAACAACTCTTTGCCTTCAGTATTGAATGCTAGAGACACTACTGGAGCTTGAGTGTTTGGATTGAATTCAACACGAGCATTTTGCAGATATCTACCAGTCAGCTTCGTCGGAGAAAAAAGTTCGTCAATGTAAGCCTGAGGATTCTCTGCCAAGATATCTTTGAAATCTGGTTTGGCCAGACGAAACTCTAAAATAGGTGTCTCGCCTATCAGGCGTATAGCCTCATCAATTTGAGTTACTCCAGGGAGCTCTACGATAAGCCTTTCTTCCTTATTGCCCGATACAAGCCCAGCACTCTCCGTCTGAACCAATGGTTCAGAAACGCCGAAGATATTTATCCTCCTCTCTATAACATCTTTGAGACTCTGCATCGCACCACGGACATCGTCTACCTTGGTGGTATCGGCGCGATAAATAAGTTCCGTGCCTCCAATGAGATCCAGGCCGAAACGGAATGGAAACTTAGCCCCCTCTCTCTCTTGGCTTATTAAAAAGTACCAACTCATAAGACCGAAAGTAATAAGGAGAACAAGAGAGATGGAAATGGCCTTGCGTGTGATCATGACAGTTGCATTATACAGATTGAGACTCTGCCGGCAAACTACCGGCCGGCTATGGAAAGCAAAATCTTAATAGTCCTTAGGGCAATCTTGAGATCTAGAAGGTACGAGCGATTCTTTATGTAATAGAGATCATAGGAAAGCTTCTTCTTAGTCTCAAACATCGCAACCTTATGATGCGGATGCTCTGCATGGTAAATCTGTGCCCAACCGGAAAGTCCTGGTTTTATAAGATGGCGTACATTGTAATACGGTATCTCTTGAGAATAATGCTTTATCAAAGATGGCAATTCCGGTCGCGGACCAATAAGACTTAAATCCCCTTTGAGAACACTCCAGAGTTGTGGTAATTCATCAATTCTAAACTTGCGCAGATATGATCCTACTTTGGTAATTCTAAGCGAACTTGTCCCGTCGGATCCGTACTTGCCTTCATCGTTGCCTGTCATGGTGCGAAATTTCAAGATTTTTATGAGCCTATTGTTCTCACCTATTCTGTCCTGAGAGATAAATAGTGGTCCGCCATCATTGAGCTTGATAGCAAGATATATGAACGGGTAAAAAGCCAAAGAACCAATGAACAAAATAAAAGAGACTGTTATGTCCATAAGACGTTTCAGTGCGTCATAGGCCGCGTGAGGGGTGGTAGAAATATTTTCTAAAAACCAGTTGTAACGCAAGAGCGAGAGAGGCACACGGTCGAAGATATCTTCATAAATTTTGTGCATATCTACGAAACTTACTTTAGAGAAAATTAAGTTATACAAATGTGGCAATACGGGCTCAATATTTTCATGTGCCAAGTCTATAGCAATGATAGAAACATCTTCGGAGTAAACTCTGGAAACTATTTCATCCCAGAAACCATGCTCGTCAGCGCGATTGAGGTCTACCAAGGAAACCACATTGAGATTATAAATCGGATTATTATTGACTTCATTGAGAAGTTCTTTCATCTCCTCTCCAGAACCGATGAGAATAACATTGTGAGGGCGCCGCCTGCCAATGACGAAATACCCATAAGTACGCCAGAATAGAATGAGGGCAAATGAAACAAAGAGGTAAATAAATAAGAGAGTTTTTGGTGCAATGGAGAAAAACGGCACGAAGTAGAAAAAGATTACAGCCACAACCGAGTTGGTGATCTGAGTAGTGGCAAGAGTTTGAGGGAGCTTGGATTTAAGTATGACAGTGTGCTTCTCATAAAGACCGCCAATGTAGAAGACTATCACCCAGGCTACGAACAGAAGGCTGAAGGGCAAAAGGTGTTCAAGAAAGAAATCTTGAGAGGGTACCTCCAGACTGCGTAACGCAAGGGAAAGCCAAAGCGCTACCAAGAAAAAGAAGGCATCGCCCAAAAGCAGCACCAAGGGCTCTTTCCTATAGAATTTACTCATGAATGCGTATTATACAATAATAATCCAAAAGATAAAAGCCTGACTTTCAACTTTACACGTTATAATTTACGATAGTAAAAAGTAACGTAATGGTACGTTTGGTGTAAAATAAGGTATTCATCCAGAATCATAACTCCTTACATAATCGGTTCACGTTGAATGAAACCTCCAAGCATATTGAAAAACACTTTGGCCATATAGACACCTCGTGCGGTTAGACATACTGTCCTTTATTTACTACGTATGATAAAGTAAGTATTGTCAACGCTTACTATGAAAATCCTATACGGCATAACAAAATCTAACTTTGGAGGCGCGCAGCGCTACGTCTTCGACCTTGCGCGAGAAGCCCAGAAAGCCGGGAATGACGTGGCTGTAATGTGCGGTGGAAATGGCCCTTTAGTCCACAATCTCAAGGATCACGGTATAAGGGTCATCACTCTTCCGCACATGCAAAGAGATATTTCTCTAATCGACGAGTTCCGTTCTCTACACTTCATTTTCAGAACCTTACACGAAGAGAAGCCTGACATCTTTCACACAAACAGCTCCAAGATGGGTGGCGTAGGAAACCTTGCTGCTAGATTCGCAGGAACAAAGAAAATTATTTTTACCGGACATGGTTGGGCCTTCAATGAGATAAGGCCTCTGTGGCAGAAAATTTTGATAAAGTTTTTCATTTGGCTTACCATACTTTCCGCTCATCAGACTATTTGTGTATCTAGAGCGTCAAAGAATGTTGTTGAAAGATGGCCTTTCGTAAAGAACAAGCTCAAGGTTGTACTTAACGGCATTGAGAAATTCAATCTACTCACTCGTACTCAAGCGCGCCACGCTCTAGGTATACATGAGGATGACAAATTGGTGATCGGCACACTCGCCGAACTTCATCCAGTCAAAGGTTTGGATATTTTATTCGAAGCCTGGGACAATTTCTCCAGAAAATCAGATGCTCAATTAGTAATCCTGGGCGACGGAGAATACCACGATACTCTCTTGGAATATGCTCAGGTTCTCGGGATCACCGACTCGGTAATGTTTAAGGGCTATGTCGAAAACGCCCGCCAATATCTCTCGGCTTTCGATATCTTCGTACTTCCCTCACGTTCAGAAAATTTGCCCTATGCGATACTTGAAGCCGGTTTTGCCGGACTTCCTATCATCGCCACCAATGTCGGAGGAATCCCAGAAATAATTGAGACTGGAATAAATGGCGTACTAATAGACCCAGAGAAACCGGATACTCTATTTTCCACACTAATGCTCTTGGCGGAAAATAAGAAATTGAGAGTACGTCTAGGAGAAAATTTGAAAGAAAATATTCTAAAAAATTTTAGAATTGAAGATATGGCTGGAAAAACCTTGAAACTCTATTGAATTCTAGGCCCAGGCGAGTGACACTTCATACTCGATAATATGCCTAAGGTAAGCCATTCTGTGACTAAATGGGAACCTCCATAGCTCATAAATGGAAAGGTAATACCAGTGACAGGCATGACCCCAATATTCATGCCGGCATGAATGACGATATGCACAAAGAAAAATATAGCCGTACCCAAGCCAAATAATGTCTCGAAGTTGGTGGAAGCGTATTCCGCATTATTGACCAGCCGGAAGAGTAGGAGGAGACAGAGCGAGAGAAGTATGACCGTACCGACAAATCCCCATTCCTCCGCGAAGGCGGCGAAGATAAAATCTGTCTCGTACTCCGGGAGGTACTGAAGCTTGGATTGGCTCCCCTGTCCTACTCCTTTGCCGAAAATCTGCCCCGAGCCGACAGTCACAGTCGATTGGTATGCATTGTAGCCAGTACCTCTTACGTCCTCAAGCGGATGGATGAAAGACAAAATACGGGCCTTCTGATACGGTGCAAATACAAACATCCACAGAGCAGCTGTTATTAAGAGACCACCTACAACCACGATGGCTAAATGTTTTTTAGAAATCCCGGATAAAAGCACCATGCCGAACCAGATAGCAAAGATAACCACCGCTCCGCCAAAATCCGGCTGGAGAAATACCAGGAGAAAAACAATCAGAGCATAAAAGCCCGAAATCAATATATGCCGAAGATTTTTTATCTCGATATGACGACGGGAAAAATATTTTGCGAGCATAAGGATAAGAATTATCTTGGCCGGGTCAGAAGGCTGGAAAGCAAGCGAGCCGAGGGTAAACCAACTCTGTACTCCGCGCGTTACATGGCCAGCCGCCAAGAGCACTCCAAGCGCTATTGTAATAACAAGGAAAAGTGGGACCAACATGGTAGTGCGTCGCAAAAAGTGCCAATCTAAAGCACTCGCGAAAAGAAATAGAAGGACACTAATCAAAATCCACAAGCTCTGGCGCGCGAAAAAGTAATTCTCTCCGGCAAATGAATTCATTGTTATAAGACCCGCCAGTGACAGGAGAAGGGCTGGCACAAAAAGATACCAGTCCAAATGAATGCGATTGGCGAACTTTCCTAGATTATCCATTATTTAATGAAGCTTCTGTCTGGTAAAATCCTGGTGATTATATCTAATTGCGCAGCCTTTTTGGAAAACGGTCTCGGCCAAGTAAAGATTATTGGAGCATTCTCATTGGGGGCTAGAGTGTCAATAAATGTTTTAGAAGCGGCGAAGATATTGCCCTCTTCATCCGAAATAAGGGCCACAAAATCGATGTTTGATATACTTTCAAGTGTTCCATTCCCCACCATTGCTTCAAATCTGGGGCTGGAATCTTCATTGGAAAGAAGTTTGTCTCTAACTATTATCTCTAGTAAAACTTTGGTATTTTTATGCCAAATAAGGCTCCCTTTATCCCACTCAAGAATCGCCCTAGTCGGAACCAAACCTGCCTCTAAGGTAAATGGCCCAGCAAATATTGCAAAAGTTGCCCCTTTGGGTACAAATGTTTCTCCCTCAATAGTCTTCAATGCGATGGTGCTTACTGAATCAAATATTTTTAGAGTATAGTGCGCACGAGAGATCTCTGCTCCAGAATTAGGATTATCAAGAAGAGCTACCACTTCAAAAACATTGGGGGCGACAGTTAGTACGCGCGGGTCGCCCTTGCTTATTATCGGCAGCGACTCGGCACTACAGATAAGTTGGCACGAACCTCCGCAGTCCACTTCTTTCTCATCACCATTTAATTTTCTATCAAAACAAGTTGGCTTCTGGTAGAAAAGGAAAAATGCAGGAATACCAATAAGTATTGTGACCACAAACAAAACCAGTGACAAGATAATCCTCTTGCGAGTACGAGACCAGGAGTTCATATAAACATATTAACAGAAATCAAATACTTTGTTTATGCGTGACCCGGTGTGATCATACAAAAAACTCCTCTCAATATATTTCTTTAAACGCTGTGTTCTGGCGCTTACCTACTTTCCCTTTACAAGTATCATCGGCTCAACGAGGCTTAACTTCCGTGTTCGGAATGAG